>CAMJNB010000027.1 GCA_946407175.1 uncultured Selenomonadales bacterium
TGACAATTTTCTCTTCCCTTCTTAAAAGCTAATCGCTACCAGCTACCGGCTAAAAGCTACAAGCTAACAAATATAAAGCGGCGAAATTTTTTTATCGGCAACACGCGCCTGTAAAATTTTGTAGCCGTGAAATAAAGTTTGCGGCTCAATCTGCGTAATGCAATGCGGTCTGTTTACTCTGCACCCCATTGAATCATAAGGCGCAGTGACTTTGCATTCATCAAGCGCGTGTTTAGGTTGAACAACTACGCTCGGCACGTGGTAGGGACTGAAAAATCTCACGTAGTCAAATTTATTTTGCGGCAGGTCGACTGCAAAACAATTCGGCGTAAGTACCGGCAACTTCGCCGCCGCCGCAATATGCATCGCCGCAGTGTCATTGCCAATGTACATGTCGCATAAAGTCATAATCGCCGCGCCTTGCCTAAAGTTAATTTTATGCGTCAAGTCAAGCACGTGTTTTGAAAAAATTTCGTCGCCTAAACTCTGCCGTAAAACCTGCGCGGATTTTACATCATCTTCACCTGCACCAAAAATTATAAAGGTGACATCTTCTTCCGCCAAAATCATTTTCATAAGTTCGGCATATTTTTCAGGCGGGTAATGTTTCATAAATTCATTGCCGCCCATTGAAAAGGCGTAGCGCTTGCTTGAGGTATTCGCCAAAATATTTTGTGCGTTTGAATAATCCAGAGCCGTGTACCACAATTCCAATTCGCGATTGGCTATAGGCGCTTTTAAGGCGTAATCAAGCGGCGAAAAGAAAACGTCCGTCATATGGGTGCCGTAAACAAACATCGGTACAAAATCCGTAGCAAAAAATTGAAGTGACTGCAACAGCGGACTTTTTTTCGACATTAAATAGGCGTCGTCAATGTCCTTAACGTGGTGAGATATCCTCAGCCTTGCGCCACTCATATACATTGTAAACGGCGTCCACGCGCGGTGAATGAAGGCGTAGCAGATATCAATGCGGCGTTTAAAAATTTTCTGCGCGGTTTTAAGGCAAGCTTTGTACATGTCGTCGAAATGTTTTTGTTGCGGTTCAAGCGAAATAATTTCGTCGACGTAGGGACAGCACTCAGCCAATGCAAGGGAGCCGCTGTTTACAACAAGCGTAATGTAAGCGTCGGGATATAGGCGGCGAATTTCACGAATGGCGCCGGACTGCAGGACAAAATCACCAATTCCGGCGTCGTGAATGATAAGCAGGTTAAGTTTCTCACCTAACTTCGGCTTGTTGCGATATCCCGCCGCTTGAAATTTCGGCTCCATGAAGTTTACGAAGTCGCGAACGTCAAAATTTTTTTCGCGTACAAATTTTTCACCGTAAGCATTGAAAGCGTCTGTCACGGCTTTAAAATTTACCGTTTTCAATTCTTCCAAATTTCTACCCCTTACTAATCCTTAATCCTTAATTCTTAATTCTTAATTATTTTGTAGCCGTGAAATAAATCTGCCGCCGAAATCTGCGTAATACAATGCGGCTTATTTGCCCTGCACCCATATTGAACATACGGCTTATTTACGGCGCATTCAGGCAAGGCGTGAGAAGGTTGCACGGTAACGCTAGGCACATGGTACGGACTGAAAAATTTCACGTAATCTGCGCGGTTGGCAGGTAAATCTTCAGGAAAACAATTTGGCGTCAGTACGGGACATTTAGCCGCAGCCGCAACGTGCATTATGCCGGTGTCGTTGCCAATATACATGTCGCACAAAGTTAAAAGCGCCGCGCTCTGCCGATAGGTCGTCTTGTTTGTAAGGTCAATCACGCGGCTTGAAAAAATTTCTTCGCCTAAACTCTGCCGAATAATTTGCGCGGAGGCTGAATCAGTTTTACCGCCGCCTAAAATTAAAAAAGTCACTTTTTCTTCCGCCAAAATCATTTTCATAAGTTCGGCGTATTTTTCAGGCGGAAAGTGCTTGCGCTTTTCCCTGCCGCCTGCCGAAATTGCGTAAATCGGTTTTCGCGCAGTCAGCAAAAAATTTTTCGCGTCGGCAAGATCACGCGGCGTGTACCACAATTCCAATTCGCGATTTTTAACCGGCGCCTTAAGTATATCGTCCACAAATGAAAAATGCGTATCGACTACGTGACTGCCGTAACGATACATTGAAATTGTCTGTGTCATTAAATTTTCCAGCGTCGACTTTAACAAAAAATTACTGCTGAAAGATTCTTTAAGTTTTTCCGGCTCGTACGCCAAAACAAAAGCGTCAATCACCTCGTCGGCTTTGTGTGCCATACGAATATAAGCGCCGCTCATGTACGTTAAAAGCGGGGTATTCGGTCGGTGAACAAATGCGTAGCATAAATGATAACGCCGCGCCAAAAGTTTTCGTGCTACAGACAAATTCCAATAAAAAAGTTCATTGAAATTCGTAGCGTCATAATTTTGCTTATTTTGAATGAGTTCATCGACGTAGGGACAATGTTCCGCCAAAGGCATGGCGCCTTCGTTTACCATAAGCGTAATGTAAGCGTCGGGGTAAAGCCGCCGAAATTCGCGAATGGCGCCGGTAAGTAAAACAAAATCGCCAATCGCGGCGTCGTGAATTATAAGCAGGCTAGGCTGTTCACCAACTTTCGGCGTGTTGCGATATCCCGCCTGGATAAATGCAGGTTCGACAAAATTTTTCAATTCGTCATTATCGAATTTTTGAGTTTTAAGAAGGTGGGCAAAATAATTTTTAAAAGCGTCTGTTACAAGTTCAATATCTGCTTGATTTACTTCATTCAACTTCATAACCCCTAATTCCTAATTCCTAGCCCCTAATTCCTAACCCCTAATTCAGCTCTAAGTTGTCCGCAGGCGGCATTAACGTCGGCGCCCATTTCCTTGCGTACGGTTACATTAATGCCGTGCGTTAAGAGAAAGTGAAAAAATTTCTGCGCGGCGTTATGAGTCGGCGGCTTGAAATTTCTTTCGTCAACGGGATTGACCGGAATTAAATTTACGCTTGCAAGTTGACCGTCCAAAAGTTTTGCCAACTGCCGCGCATGCTCCTCCGTGTCATTGACGCCGCCCAAAAGTATGTATTCGTACGTCACGCGCCTGCCGGTAACTTCGGCGTACTCTTCGCCCGCTTTTAAAACTTCTTTCAAGTTAAACGCGGCATTAATCGGCATAATTTCAGATCGAAGTTTATTTGTCGGTGCGTGAAGAGAAATAGACAGAGTGACGGGAATTTCTTCATCAATCAGCTTGCGAATGGCGGGTACAATGCCGCAGGTTGAAATTGTAACCTTGCGATAGCTTAATCCAAGCGTGTACGGTTCGTGCAGAAGGCGCAACATTTTTACTACGTTATCATAATTTACAAGCGGTTCGCCGGTGCCCATTATGACAA
This sequence comes from uncultured Selenomonadales bacterium, assembly GCA_946407175.1. The sequence goes on from CAMJNB010000027.1 coordinate 3,355, forward strand.
GCGTATCAACTTTTTGATTCGTCGCACGCAGAAAATTTTGTATAAAAATAATTTCGCCGAGCATTTCTCCGACAGTTAAATTTCTGTCCAAGCCTTTCAATGTCGACGCGCAGAATTTACAGCCCATTGCGCAACCTACCTGCGTCGAGATACAAACGCTGTTGCCGTAATCGTGCCGCATTAAAACCGTTTCAACCGTCGCGCCGTCGGCAAGTTTCAATAAAAATTTTGTCGTCAAGCCGTCACTTGAATCAAGTTGCTTTACAAGTTGCGGCAGTTGCACAAAATATTTTTCGGCAAGTTCACCGCGCAGATTTTTTGAAAGGTCATTCATTTCGTCAAATGAAGTTACGCCGCGTTGATAAATCCACGCCGCAATTTGTTTGGCGCGAAATTTCGGCAACGTCGCCAATTCCGTTTCAAGTTCGGCAAGCGTCAAGCCGAATAAATTTTTCTTTTCCAAAATTATTTCTCTACTCCTTAAAAAATTTCGCGGCAAAAAGTCCGTCCGTGCCGTCAACGTGCGGCAAAAACTTTTTCATTTCGACAAGCTTAAAATTGGTATGCGTCGCCAAAAACTTTTCCGCAACGTCTTCATTCTCACGCCGAATAATCGTGCAGGTGCTGTAAACAAGCGTGCCGCCGCGCTTTAATGCCTTAGCCGCAGAATTTAAAATTTCCAGCTGAAGTTTAGGCAGTTCCTCAAGTTCGGCGATATTTTTTTTCCAGCGAATATCCGCCTTGCGACGAATTACGCCGAGACCGGAGCAAGGCGCGTCGACTAAAATTTTGTCCGCCTGTTCAAAATATTTTTCGCCAATCTCCCGCGCGTCAAGCAAAATAGGTTCAATGATATTTATGCCGAGCCGCTTTGCATTTTGCCGAATATGTTCAACCTTAACGTCGTAAATATCCGCCGCCAAAATTCTGCCGCGATTTTTCATAAGCTCCGCAATATGCGTAGTCTTGCCGCCGGGCGCCGCGCAACAGTCAATTACAAAATCTCCCGCCTTCGGTGCCAGCAACGGCGCGACGGTCATTGAACTTTCGTCCTGCACTTGACACAAGCCCGTTTTCAGCGGTTTAAATTTATCCAATGCGCCGTGACTTTGCAAAATAATTCCTTCCGACGTAAGTTTTGAAAGTTCAAACTTCGCCCCGACTTTTTCCAATTCGTCTGAAATTTCTTCGCGCGTTGTCTTTAAAAAGTTCACGCGCAGGCATAACGGCGAATCCGTGTTGTTCACCGCGCAGATTTTTTTTGCCGCGTCGAGACCAAATTCATCGGCGAATAATTTTACAAGCCACGCGGGGTGAAACATTCTAAGCGCTATTGATTTAACGGCGTCATCAGTAGGGAAGTCAGATTTCTGCGGTTCACGTACCGCCGCACGAAGTACGCCGTTTACAAATTTTGATGCGCCTATGTTCACGAATTTTTTTGTAAGCTCCACCGATTCATTGACTGCCGCCGAGTTTGGTACTCTGTCCAAAAAAAATATTTGGTACATTGCGACGCGCAGGACGGCTAAAATTTTTGCGTCGACTTTTTCAAGCGGTCGTGTCAAATATTTTTCCAACTTCCAATCAAGCGACGCGCCGGCTTTAATCGTGCCGTAAACCAATTCCGTACAAAATCGCCTGTCAATGTCACTTAAATTTTCTTGCCGTAAAATTTGCGCCAACGCGACATTTGAGTAAGCGCCGTTTTCGCTGACTTCATAAACCGCTTTGACTGCCGCCAATCTTGCTTTATCCAAAACATTTTCACCTAACCCCTAAAAGCTAAAAGCTGTAAGCTCTAAGCTCTAAGCTAATAAATATGATAATCCTTCCAAGGAATTTGGTCTAGGCGAATCGTCTTTAAAAAGTCCACAATATCCTTTCGCCCATAATAATGTGGCGTACCGTTTTGATCCTGCGACATTAAAATAATCGGCATATTTGGAAAAAAATATTGTAACTCTTGCCGCACTTCAATAATTCGCGCAGTGTAATTCGTGACTGATTGTTTCACGGCAATTACGGCGAAAGTCACGCCTTGTTCTATGATAACCGCTCCGCGAACTTTAATCATAATAGTACCACACCCTCTAAGCTGTAAGCCCCAAGCTTTAAGCTACTCTTCAATAATATAAATTTCAATATGTTGCCGACCGAAGGCGATTGCCTCTTCGTACGTGTCAAATGCAATGTCAATAACGTTACCTTTAATCGCGCCGCCGATGTCATCAGCTATCGCCTCACCGTAGCCGGGAATGTAAACGCGCGTGCCTAAGGGAATTACGTTCGGGTCAACAGAAATAATTCCGCGTCCTACAGGATTTCCACGCGCAGTGAACTTGCCAAGTCCCGGATCCTGCGAACTGTACGCCGTAGCCTCAACGTAAAGCGTGCGTTCAAATTTTGGAAATTCTTCAACAGATTTTTCCCATTCAGCGTCCCTTTCGCCGTACTGCACATTTTCCAACGCGGCGTAAGTCATAATTTCACAAATACCATTCGGCTCAATGCCGTTATCCGCTTGAAAATTTTTAATCGCGTCAACCGTCGTATCGCCGCAATAACCGTCCGCCTTGCCGCTGAAATAGCCGAGTGCGATTAATTTTTTCTGCACGTCGACAACGCCTGGACCGCGCATATCTTTTTTAATGATACTGCCGATTTCCGCAAAAGTGCTGTCACGCGCGGCAATATCGGAGCTGTTGACCGAGTTAAGTTTATTAAGCGTATCACTGCCGCAAAGTCCGTCGATTTTCAAAAAATAATCTGCTTGAAAACTTCGTACGCCCATTGACGTTGCGGAAGAATAAATGCCGTCCGCCGTACCGACCATGTAGCCGAGTTCAATTAATCGGCGTTGCAATTCCATGACACGTTCGCCGCTGTCGCCGGGCTTAAGATAATTTGACGCGCTGTCGTGCATTAAAGTAGTTATGTCAATTTCATCATAAGCCGCCGCGTGCAAAAGTGCAAAAGTTCTGTCGTCACAAATTCCGTTGGCAGGTAACCCGATTGCCGATTGAAAATCTCTTATCGCGTTTGCCGTCGCGTCACCGTAGTATCCGTCAATCGCGCCGTAGTAAAGCCCCTGCGCCGTAAGACAAGTTTGTATCTCCGAAACTTCCGCGCCGCTGTCACCGTAGCCTGCCGCCGCGCAGATTTCAAAGCCGCATGTCACGGAAGAAATTACCAGCGTCCACGCGCAGATTTTTTTACGAAAAGACTTTCCAAAAATTTTTTTCACAACGGTACTCTGCATTTAACAAACCCTCCACTTCCACAAAGTTTTCCGAAATTTTATGAAAAAATTATAGCAGATTTTTTTTAGCTGTTCAATAAGTGCCGTTTATCACTGTGCGGCAGGAAAAGCGGAGGGAATTTAGAATTTAGAATTTAGAATTGAAAATTTAAAATTATGTAAAGGAGATTTGTAAATGGGAAATTTTAAAGCAGTTGAGATTCGTAAAAATATTTATTGGGTCGGTGCTATCGATTGGTCACTTAGAAATTTTCACGGCTACGAAACTTCGCGCGGCACCAGCTACAACGCCTATTTAATTTTGGACGAAAAAATTACGCTGATTGACACGGTGAAAATCGACTTCAAAGACGAGTTGATTGAAAGAATTTCATCAGTGATTGACCCCGCGAAAATCGACGTAATTGTTTCAAGTCACGTTGAACCCGACCACACCGGCGCTTTACGCGAAATTGCCGCACTTGCACCGAACGCCGAAATTATCACGACGCAACCCAACGGCTTGAAAGGTTTGTCGACGCGCTACGGTGAATTGAATTACAAGCCGGTTAAGGCAGGCGACAAAATTTCAATCGGTGAAAGAACGTTGCAGTTTGTACCGACGCCGATGTTGCATTGGCCGGACTCAATGGTTACGTACTGCCCCGAAGAAAAAATTTTATTTTCCAATGACGCCTTCGGTCAACATTTAGCCGCGTCAATGCGTTTTGACGACGAAAATAATTTAGAAACGATTTTGTACGAGGCGAAAAAATATTACGCAAATATTTTAATGCCGTTCGGCAAACAGGCGCAGACAGCGTTAAAGGCGCTGGGCGATTTGGAAATTGAAATGATAGCTACCGGTCACGGCGTGAGTTGGCGTTCACACATTCCGAAAATTATTGAGTGCTACAAAGATTGGAGTAGCGGCGACGTTGCGGAAAGGGCGGTTATCGTTTTTGATTCAATGTGGCATTCTACTGAAATTATTGCGCACACAATAGCCGAAGCCTTTGCAAAGAAAAAAATTCCCGCCGCGTATTATGACGTGAAACATACGCCGCTTTCAGACATTGTCACGGACATTTTTAAGAGCAAGTATTTGGCGGTAGGTTCACCGACGATTCACAATCAACTGATGCCGACAATCGCGCAGTTTCTCTGCTACATTAAGGGCTTGCGTCCGCAGAATCACAAGGCGTTTGCATTCGGTTCATACGGTTGGAGCGGACAAAGTATCGCTATGGTTGAAGATGAATTGAAGGCGGCGGGTTTTGAAATTATGCTTGACAAGATTAGAATTTTGAACGTGCCGACGAAAGAGCAACTTGACGAAATTGAAAATAACATAGTTGCTAGTTGCTAGTTAATAACGATCTAACAACTAGCGATCTAGCGATCTAACAACTAGCGATCTATCTACTAACTAAGCTTAAATTCGTGAACAACTTCATTCAAATTGTTTGAAAGTCCGGTAAGCGTCTTGCTGTCCTCTGCAACCTGTACGACACTGCTTGCCTGTTGCGCCGTGACGATAGAAATTGATTCAATTTCGTTTACAACCTCGTCTGAAAGATTCGCCGCCTGCTCGGTGCGGTCAACAATAGTTTTCATGGGTTCAAGCAACCGGTCAATGACTTTCATAACGATTAACGAATTTTCTTCCGCAACACGAATCATGCCGACAATTTCTTGGAAAGAACGTCCCGTAGTTTCGACGTTGCCGCGTCCCTGTTCAACGCGACTTCTGCCGGTTTCCATTGCTTGCACGGCGTTTTCTGTAGTGACTTGAATTGTTTCAATAATGGCGGCAATTTTTTCAACCGCCTCCTGCGAACCTTCGGCAAGCTTGCGTACTTCATCAGCTACTACGGCGAAACCGCGACCTTGTTCACCTGCACGTGCCGCCTCAATCGCCGCGTTCAAAGCCAAAAGATTCGTCTGCCCCGCGATATTTGAAATTGTTTCGACTATGGAGCCGATCTCTTTTGAATTTTCGCCGAGTTCGCGTACAATTTCAGCGGAGTCTTGTACCGCCTTAGCAATGTCATTCATCTGCTTAACCGTTTCCACCGCCAACGCACTGCCTTCCGTAGCTTGCTTGGCGGTATTTTGTACGCTTTCCAATCCGCTCTTCATTGAGGTGACGGCTTTATTTACGTCGCCTTGCATTTGGTCTACGTGCGTCTTAGTTTCAATCAAATTTTTACGCTGTTTCAAAACGTTATCGGTGACTGTGGCAACTGACACGGCAACGCTTTCAACACTTTCAGCGGAGCGTGCAAAACTTTTGTACAGCGATTCGGCGTCTTGCGAAACAGTCTTTGAAGTTTCCTGCATATTTTTAATAATGTCGCGTACGTGCCTTATGACGGAGTTAAACTGCGTCGCGATAAAGCCGAACTCGTCATCGGTAAGGCTTTTAATTTCTTTTGACAAGTCGCCTTTTGCAACACGCGCGGCAACGTCTTCAATTTCGGCTACGGAATGTTTTATCGTCTTGACAAGAAGTCCTACCACAAAGCCGCTTAAAACCAACATTAAAGCAAGTACAACGCCGCTGATATGTACGCGCGTTATAAGCTTGTCAAAAACTGCATCAGCTTTTTCGGTCGCGTCATAAAGTCCCTTACTGCAATCCTCGCCGTCCTCTCTCATTGCGTCATCAATCGCCTCAAAGGTACTCGACA
>CAMJNB010000028.1 GCA_946407175.1 uncultured Selenomonadales bacterium
GGTTAGTCGCGTTGTCTTCATAATCTTTCACTATTGTTGCCGCGATTTTGTTTTGTACTTCCTCTGTGTCGGGAATTTTTTTAGTTTCTTGCGGCGCAACGACTTTAACTTCGGCAGGCAGATTGCCTTTTACTTCAACCAATGCGCCTTCAGATTTTTTATCGTCACTCGGCGCGGCTATTGCAGGTACGGTTTTAGCCTTCCAATTTTCATCGATATCAAGCTTGCCTGCGGGAGAGAGAACCAACTGTCCGAAAGTCGGTGCAGGAAGTTTTTTACCGTCTTTGTCATCGGGCGGTGAAACTCTGTCAAGAAGTTCCATCTTTTTCGCGTTGTCCTCAATCAAGATCGGCAACAGTTTATTCAGCGAAGACGTAGAATATTTGGCAATGGCTTGACGGCATTCAAGAAGTTTTTTACTGCACGCATTCATGGTGCTTTTGTCGCCTACAGCTTTTGCCTCGTAATATCGCTTTAAATTGTACTCCATTTTTTGGCGTGTATTGCGAACTTCGTCAAGTTCCTTTTTCGGCGTCAGCATTTCCATAATTTCGCTGTCGTCAAATTCCAAACTTGCCTTGCCGCTTTGCCCTTTTGATTCGTACAGCCGTTCAAGCATTTGGTAATAAATGTGTTCGCCGATATCTACTTCCGAATGAGGAAAATCGGCGTACTTTGTCGGGTCTGTAGTATAAAAAAATTCAATGCCGCCGTTCGCATTTCTGCCGTAAACTTCATAAACTTTCGGCGCAAATTTTTTCATAAACTCTTGAAAAGTCTTCACGGTTAATTTTTTCAGTCCGACTGTCAGTGCATCGCCTGAAGGATCGTTGTTTAAAATATTGAAAAGGTTGTCGGAATTGGTGGCGTCGAACTCTTCAAAGATAATGGTTTTATGCGTTTGCTCTGCCAAATTTATCCCTCCAATACTAAAAAGATTATAAATGCTAAAAAGATTATAAATGCTAAAAAGATTATAAATACTAAAAAGGTTGAGCGCTGATTATCCCGCCGTAGGGGCAGGCATTTTTTGACGCCTTTGTAAGCAAATTTTTTCCGTTTGAAAATTTATTCGGCGAAAAAGGCATCCACGCCGTAAGTTGACACTTGCAAGGTTGCGGCGTACCTTGAGACATCGCCGTTAAAATGGCGCAAATGCCTGACTTTGAACTGACCGTCGCGCCGATAGTCAGCAACGTCGCGCCTTTGTACTTCACGGTGTCGTTGCCGCTGTCTTTGCACTTTATAATGCCGCCTTTATCGCAGGTAAATGTTGCGTTTTCTGTTAAGCTGTTATCCATTCATTCATTCACCACCTAATTTTAGCTCTTAGCCATTAGCTAAAAACTAAAAGCTACCTGCTACCGGCTAACCGCTACATTCTTAATTCAATCGGTATCGGCTCGGACATTTCGGAGCTGCCTTCCACGTCGTCCGCGTCTTTAGCAATGATATATTCAATGACGTTGGATTTTGCCGCACGAATGAAAACTCGCGCGTCGGGGTCGGGATTTTCCAACGTGACATTTACCAGCTTAGACTTCTGCACGTCCATTTTACCCGTCACTGCCTCCGGCTTGTCGCTGTACAGTATATCAAAACTATTTCCCGCGTCAATGAAGTCGTACCAAACGCCGTACTCTGTATTCTTGTTAATGACGGGTTTGAACTTACGCTTTTTGTTCCTGCCTACGTAGAATTGGAAAGGCGTATTATCTGCCGTCGGCGTAATGTGAATGATTTTGACGTTGCCGCTGTCCCTGCACCTAAGTAGACCGAATGCCACGCCGGTTTTGCCGGTAGGCGCCGCAATGTCGTCGGGATTTACTTCTATGCCGCGTTCAGCTTGAATTGCATGCGCCTCATTAATGCCGAGCGTGGGGTAGATTTTAAATTCCGGAATTTCATTTGCATTAAGGTTCAAAAGTTTTTGCAGTTTACTTTTCGGCGTATTTTTATCGTCCCACTTCTTGACCGCCGAAAGAATTTGTTGAAGATTTTCGGGATTGCTGATTAAGCCGATTAATTTTTCTTCGCCGCCTTCAACTTTGTAAATGCACTTGCCGTCGTCGGTATTTTTAAGTAAGTAGCCGTCCTTCAAAGTGTAGCCGAATTTTAAATTTTCTTCTTCGTCAAACGGTGACTCAGTTTCAGACTCCGGCTGTCCGAGATATGCGGCAAAAATTTCTTTCACCAGCTTAGACTTTGACGAGTTGCCGGCAAGGAAAATCGACAGCTCGTCTACTTCGTCAAGCGGCGTTATGTCGCAGTCCTCATCATCTACGCCGGTATAAAACGCCTCACGCATCGAAATGAAAAAGTTTTCTATGCCCTGCTCAATCCTGTCGCGCAGAATCTTTTTCAAGTCAAGCTTTGTACCGTTTTCAAAAACGGTATGCAAAACCACGTTCGGCAAGTGTACGCCTTTGTCCGTGTACAAGTCAACCTCAATGCCCTTGTCACCTGCCAAAATTTCTTTCGCGGTTTCGCCGTCGGGTTCCTCCCACACGGGACGCAACTTTTCTGCAAGGTTGTGCATATTCAAATGCGCTTCTTGCGAATCCTTTATCAGCGCCGCACTGTTTGGAAAGTCCTGCTTGTCCGCCGCGAAGGTGAACGGTATCTTGCCTACGCTTTTATCGTCTTCCTTCGGATTTAAAAGCTTAGCTTGATTCGCCTTGAAAATTTCAAACGCCAAAAGTTTTAAAAGATTTTCGCCGCCTAAAGTCTTGTCGCCGTTTTCGCCGAAGTGTATCAGCTCATAATCGTACCTATCCAATTCAGACTCACGCAACACGCCGAAATCAAAATCTGTCGTGCCGCCGCCGAAGTCGAATACCGCGTAATAATTTTCCTCGTCGCCTTCAGGGTCAAAGCCGTACTCTTGCAACGCCGTTATCGCGTACGCCGCAGGTTCACTCGCGCCTATTTGTACTTGAAAACCTTTCATTGCCTTTTCGTTCGACAATAGCGCCGTCGGAAAAGATTTTTTTATGCCGCGCAGAAATGCTCGCCGCATTCTCTCTCGGATTGAGCGGTCGTACGTCACCGGAAATGACATTATGTATTTCAGAAACAGCCGCTTTTCCTGCAACATATTATTTATGTACAGCCCCAAGTAGTAGGCGTAATATTCAAGCGGATTCATGTCGCCTTCCATTAAATCCATGAAAGGCGGCAAGTCCTCTGTCACGTTGTTGCTGTCTTTAATCTTTATGCGTTCCTTTGAGCCGCACCAATGCTTTAACTCGGTCAAAAATGAATAATAATGCTTGCTGTCACTGCCGGTGAGATTATTAAACGCCGTATGCGAAACAGTTACGTCATTCCATTTAGTTTTCGGTCTGCCGTCACGCGCCTTGTACGCCGCCACAAAATCTTTCAAGTTTATGAACTGTATCACGGTAGGATTTTCAAAATTCTTTTTCTTTATGCCCTTGCCGTAATTGCCGCTGCCAACTTGCAAAGGCAGTATCTGCAGGTGGTCATTTTCATAAACCACTACCGTTGACTTTGTGCCAAAGTCTATTGCCACAATGCCGTGATTTATGTCGTCCGCAGGGTCTCGCGCCGTCAAGCCTTCACTCAGCTTAATTTCGCCGGTCTTTTCGCCGTCCGTGCCGTAGTCCCATAAATCCCAATGTCCGCGATTCGGGTCTGTCAAAAGATTTTCGTCGTAAGGGTCGATATCTGCGCGAATTTTGTCGCCGTTTAAAAGCTCGTCGCGCAGTTTATTAAAGAATTCATTGCTTACCGTAGGGCTGTTTGACGAAAGTAATTCTTTAGCTTTAGGCAGAAAATCAAATTCGGTTCCGGCTTTCACCGCGTCAAATATTTTGTCTATGTCAAAAGTAATTTTTCCGTTTTCAAGTACAGTGTAGTTAAGGTTTTGACCATAAATATCAACTTTATCCCTGCGTGAAGTGTTGGTGCATACAAAATATTCTTTGTATTTGGCGTAGAGTGTTTTTAATTCCTCGAAAAGTTTTTTTGTCTTCGCCGATTGAAAATTGGCAGGCGTCAAATCGTATTCAAGCCATTTTAAAATTGCAACGGCGGCATTGCCTTTTGTATTTTCGCCGCCGAATCTGAAAAAAGGAATTGTCCAAACCCAATTAACCCATCCAGAACCGTGCCAATTCCAATCGTTATAATACGTATTAAGATAGGCATACTTGCCATTATATCTACAAGTCAATCCGCGATCATGAGCACCACTGTCACCGCAAATTTTAATACCTTTGCCGTCACGAAAATATTTTGTTTTGTTTATAAAAGATATACCCGCTTCATAAAAAGTCGGCAGGTCACCTTCAAAATTCTCAAACTTTAAATTATTTAAAAACTCAGTGTCGTAAGGTTTGTTACCGGATATATGATTACAATTTTTTATGTTCAGATTAGGGATAAGTCCAAAAACGTCGTTGTTATAAAAAACGTCTTTGTTGCCCATTTTAATCCACTCATCGGCATTAAAGCGCGCCGAAAATTCGTCGTAAAGCGGAGTGAATTTTTCTTCAAACTGCGCGGCGGCTTTGGCGATTAAACTTTTCAGTGCGTCATCTTTGAAATTTTGAAGGTCTTCTGCAGAAACAGGCAACGTCGTAATAATTTTAGTCATTCTCTCACCTCAACCGATAACAACCAAACTCGGCTTGACAATTTTGCCGGTGCGTGAAAATTTGTAGCCGACAAGCAAAACTTTTTGAACAGTGCCGGATTGTGCACTGCTTGAAGTCTTTCTCATTTCGTCACTGTCAAAAGTATTTCCTGCACTGACATTTAAACGTGTAAAAATTTTTTCGCGGCGTCCGTTATTTGCGGCATTAAAAGCAAATTCAAAAATCCCGTGCAAAATATCAATCTCGGCGGGATTGGTGCCGCTGTTGATAGCCGTAGCCACGTAGTCGAAGAGAGATTTTAAATGATCTTCGGGAAGTGCACCTGCCAAAAAGTTTGTGGGCGATACCGCGTCACCAAAAATTCCTTCCAATGCAAATTTGGTAGTGTCGGAAAGTTTTTTGTAGGAGTTGTACGCCTGTTCAATGTCCGCGTACTTTTCGGCGTAGTCTTGTAACTGCGCGGTCGTGTCATCAAGTTTTGACGTTGTATCATCAAGCCGCGACTTAGTATCGGCAAGTCGGCGCGTCGTGTCGTCAAGCTGAAGATTTGTATTTTGCAAAGAAATTTCCAACTGCTGACGGTGCTTAGTTTCTGAATTTAAGTCAGATTTAGTGCGGTTGAGTTTATCGCGCAGATTTTCAATTTCGCCCTGCATATTTGAATTTTGGCGGGACAAATCTTTAATCTCGGCATTTTTGTCATAGACTTCATTTTCAAGACGCGTGTTGTCGGCTTTAAGCTTTTTAATCAGCGTCTGCGCGTCGTCGTACTGCTGCAAAATTTTATCCAGCATGTCTTTGACTGAATAAATCTGCGCGGCGAAATCAAAATTTTTAGTGTCCATACTGCCTCCAAATTTTAATGCGAAAAGAAATTTTTAAAGCGGTCAAGGCGTGAAAATTTTTTTGCAAGCGTCGGAAAGTCATTTGAAATTCTACCGGCGCAGTCACGGCAAAATTTATCGGCGTCGGCGGGATTTTCACGTAAGACGCGCTTGTAGCCCCAAATATGCGTGAAAAAATTCTGCGTGGCGTCGAAGAGTTTATTCAAGTCCGATAGCGCGTAAATCTTGACGCCGCAATTTTCCGCGCACATAGAAAGCCAGCGTTGCTCAATGAAAACCATGTACGGCAACAAGTCCCAGCCTTTTTGATTTTCAGTCGGTGCGGCGGAGTGCATAAATTCAAATGCAACGTCGCGGTAGGCGTCGACAAAATTTTTACTGCCGAAATATACAAAAGCTGCGTTGCAAGGTTCAAGCGACCAGTTTAAATTTAGCGGCAGTGAAAAATCTTCGGTGAAGTGAAAAAAATCTGCGTCGGGGTAACACGGTAAATTTGTACTTTCGCGGTGAATAACGGCAAGATTGTCACCGAATCTGTCAAAGTTCATAGGTTGCCAAAGTATGAAGTCAAGGTCAATCGACACGCAAGGCACGGGATTGTAAGCCAGCGCGAAAATTTTTGCACCCGCCCAAAAAATATTTTCATCAATGCCGAAATTGTCCATAACGTCAAGCGAAGTATGAACGCCGTCCCAAATTTCGGTAATGCCCGCGTCGTCCAAAATCTTTTTGCCGGCAGAATCGGTGTACAATAAAATTTCGACGTTGTACTTATTCCATTCAAGCGCAGAAAGAATCATCGTGAAAATTTCAAAGTCGGCAAGTTGAAAGGCGGGATTGTTTCTCGTGCGCAAAGTTTGAAAAGCTCTCATTGCAAGCCCCTCAATCTTCGTATGCGGTTATTATATTCAAGCCGTAGCCGGAATGTTCGGCGTTGGAAGTTTCGGCGTCAAAACCTGCGGCGGCAATTTTATTTGCAATTTCGCGCAGAATACTTTCAATGCTGATTCTGCCGAGCGTGTTTGTTTCAAGGTACAAATTTAAAATCGTAATTTTGCCGTCAATGTAAGTAAGGTCCGCGAAAATTTGAAGTTTGCGTTCATTGTTGTAAAGGAGTTCGGCATTTTCAGGGTCAAGACGCACGGAAAAAATTTTGTCCTGCGCGTAGTCTTTCAGTACGGCAATGTACTCAAAATTCCAATTCGGCTTGACGGAAAAATATTCTGCGTCGTAGTTGTAATTTTTATCCTCAAGCAGGATATCACCGACTGCCGCGCCGCGAATATTTTCAACACGGCGACGGAATTTTTCAGATGGCTCAAATGCATTCCTGCCGCGCAGAATTTCAAAAATTTCTTTCAGCGTCGGGTGTACGCCGAGAGCTTTTTTGGTGCCGTTAATAATTTTGATATTTTTGGAGTTGTCGGCTTTAATCGTAATGGGGTAGTGCAGAAAAATTTGCAGGTCTTCAAGCACGATATTTTTCGCGTCAAGGTCAATGTCGCTGTCGTGCGTGAAGTCGATAACGGCGTTGTTAATGCCGACGTAAATTTTATTTTCAAGAGCAACGGGGATTCTAAATTCCGCGCCGTCAAGATACAAAATTTCCGCGCCGCCTTGCAACGCCTTGACAAGTTCGCCTTGATTCATGACGTAGGCAGAATTTTTGTCGTCGCCGTACTTGAAAAAAATTTGTTTGCGCTGATTTTTGGCAATGTGCGCAGAAATATTTTCAATGTCGGTTTCGGACAATTCGGCGAAGTCCAAGTTAAAAATTTTGCAGATGAGCAATTTAAATTCGGCGTCGCTGACTTCATTTTTAATCGCGTTGCTAACCTTTTCGCTCTCGTCGAAATAAAAGTTTTCTGCAAGCCAACCGCTTAAAGTAGTCGTCATTGCAAAGTTTACAAGCTCTTCCAATGAAAATTTTCCTGCCGCCTCCTGCAAAGAGTGACAATTAAATAAATCCTGCTTTTCAGCCAAAATAATTACCTCCCCAAAAAAGTGACAAAAAAAATTAAAAAGTGATTGGGATTTATTATATACTCTGTCTTATAATATTTCAAAATTTTAAAAACGGCAGAAAGGCGCGTACGATGAAAAGAATTTCGTTTAAAGATTGGCAGATACTCAAAAGCGGCAGGCGCGTAGATTTTTTTATAATCACGGCAATCACGCTGATATTTTTGTTTGTCATTGGAATGAACGTCCGATTAATTTTTCAAATGACTTCTAATCAGACCGAAGACATTGGGCAAATGCAACTTGAAAATATTCGCAGTGAATTGCAAGGCGCGATAACTTCTGCCGAAAACGTCACGACGCAGGTGGCATTGGAAGCGGAGCAAATGCTAAGCACCGGCATTACGATTGAAGAATTGACAACATTTTTTTACCAAAAGAAGGCGGAGCAAAAAAATTTAACCGACGGCGTTTGTTTTAACGTCTACATAACCGGCAAAGATTGGACGATAATTCCCGACTTCGACATACCGCCGGATTACCACGCGACCGAGCGTCTGTGGTACAAAGGCGCGGCGGAAAATCCCGGCGAAATTTATATCACGGAACCTTATATCGACGCCATGAGCGGGATAATGTGTTTTACCATGTCGAAAATGCTTGCGGATGGCGTGACGGTAGTTGCATTGGATTTTAATTTTTCCGACGTGCAACAATCCATTTTGAAAATGAATGCCGCCGGCGACAGTACGGCGCTTATTGTCACGAAAACCGGAATGATTATCGGCTACACCGACATGAGTTTGGTAGGCGAAAAAATTTCAAAGAAGTTGCCGGAGTTTGAAACTATTTTGGCGCGAATCGTTCAAACTAATCAGCACGACAGTTTTACCGCGCAACTTGACGGCGGCGAACATACCATTTTCAGCAGTGCGACGAATAACGGCTGGTACATGATTTTAAGCGTTGACAATATGGCTTTTTACAAGGACAGTTACAGACAAATTATCGGTACGACCGTCATAAGTCTGCTGATGATGCTGACAATAATTTTTTTCTACCTAAACGCGATGAAAAACGGTTTGCAGGCGGAAACGGCGCTTAGAGTGAAGGAAGAATTTTTATCGCGGCTGTCACATGAACTGCGTGACCCGTTGCATAAAATTTTGGATTTATCGAACGTTGACAAAAAGTCCAATGACAAAGCGGCGGAAGTTCGCGAATCGGCATTGAAACTTTCTGACATGCTGGACAACCTCTTTTCATTTTCAACGCTTTTATCCGTCGACAAGAAAAAATTATCGGCAGAAAAAATTTCAGAGGACAATCAGCTTTCAAAAGTCGGACTTTACTCACGCAACGGCATAATCGCGGTACTAATCGCGGCAATGCTCCTTGCATTCGGTCTTTGCATAAAAACCACAATCAGCTGGGGCGATACAAAGATGAATCGCGAAGTTGATACATACGAACATCAACTTGCAAATTGGATTGACAAGCAAGGCAGTATTTTGAGTATGTTTGTAAATCTTTGCAGTACGCACCCCGAATTGATGGACGATTATCCTTCCGCCGTGAAATTTTTAAATGACCTTGCGAAAAATTATCCAGAAATTTCAGTTTGCTATCTCGGCAACCCCTACAAAGATCACATACTGATTATGAATAACGGCTGGCAACCCGATGAAAATTTTACACTTGAAACACGTCCGTGGTACGTTGCCGCTGAAAGAAGTGAAAACACTTTTGCAATTTCCGCGCCGTACTATGACGCGCAGACAGGTTTGTATTGCGT
>CAMJNB010000029.1 GCA_946407175.1 uncultured Selenomonadales bacterium
TATACTTCCAAACTCGTGCCACACAAAGCGCGGCGGCATGTCCATGCGCAATGCCGTACTTGCTCGTAAGCTTGTATGACATCGCGTGACCTGCCGTAGTCTTAGCAAGGTTAATCGCCATTCCCGCAAGCCGTGACGCATAAAGTATTTGCGTGCGGCAGGTTTCGGAAGAATTTTCAGTCAGATAAAAATTTTTGTACGCGCAGATTAACCTAATCGCCTCGAATGAATACGCGCGGGATTCGGCTGAAGAATTGACGGACCATGCCGATTCAATCGCATGACAAAATGCGTCAAGCAGACAAACTTTTTTCTGATACGGCGGTAAAAATTTCAAGGCGGAAGAATCCAACATTACGGCAGAAGGCAAGGCACTTTTATCGGCAACGGAAATTTTTTTGCCTTCGCGATAAATAACGGCAAAATGTGTTGACTCCGAGCCGGTGCCTGCAGTTGTCGGTACGGCGATAAAAGGTATTTTGTTCGGAGTAATTTTTTGAGCAAGGTAATCTGTCTTGCAACTCATCAGCGCAAAAAGTTTTATGCACTTTGCAACGTCAATCGCACTGCCGCCGCCTACCGCAACAATCGCGTCACAATTATTTTCACGGTAAGCGTCTACGCCTTTCAAAACGGAATCGTAAATGGGATTGGGCGCAAAGTCCGTGAAGTGTTCGACGGGAATTTTTAGCGAAAGAAAAAATTCTGCAAGCGGCAACTTGTAAAAAGAGTTACCGTGTACAAGCAGAATTTTTTTAACGTTCAAATTTAAAATATATTCTTTTAATGCCGCGTAATCATTTTCTGCGGCAATAATTTTTTGTTCGATAAACATAAAAGCCCCTTAAAATTCTTCGGGAATCAATCTGATAATTTCTTTAAACGGCATACAAAATTCGTCGCATTCTTTAGCACGTCGGTTGAGCAGGATTGTTTCCGCCGCCTTCTTCATGGCAGGAAAACCCGTGCGCGTCAGCTGATTGGCGTAAATCACGACGTTAATGTTACGCGATTTAAATTCTTGCTCTGTAACCTGCGAAAAGGCGGTAGGCACAACTACAAGCGGCGTTTGAATGTCATCAGCGCGGAAGGTTTCGGCAAAGGCAAATATTTCATCGGGCTCCGTCTTGCGGCTGTGAATCATAATTGCATCGGCGCCGGCTTTTACATACTCTTTTGCCCGCGTCAAAGCGTCTTCTATACCTTTTTCCAAAATCAAGCTTTCAATTCGCGCACAGATCATAAAGTCACGAGATTTTTGAGCCTTCTTGCCGACGGAAATTTTTTTGCAGAAATTTTCTATTGAATCCTGCGTCTGTGAAATTTCCGTGCCGAAAAGTGAATTGCGTTTCAAGCCGATTTTATCTTCAATAATTATCATGGAGACGCCCATTCTCTCCAACGTCCTCACGGTGTAAACGAAATGCTCCACTTTACCGCCGGTGTCGCCGTCAAAAATAATCGGCTTTGTAGTCACTTCCATAATCTCATCAATCGTGCGAAATCTTGAAGTCATGTCGACCAATTCAATATCGGGTTTGCCTTTTGACGTGGAGTCGCAAAGTGAACTTATCCACATGGCGTCGAATTGTCGCGGTTCGCCGTTTTCATATACAACGGTTTTTTCGGCAATAAGCCCCGTCAATCCGTTATGCGCCTCAATAGCCGTAACCAAACCCTTAAGCGCCAAAACTTTTTTCAAGCGTGCGCGTCGCATATCCGGCAAAGAAATTTCCCTGCGCGTACGTTCGTCCAATTCTCTGTAACGCTTTTCATTGGAATATGGAAATTCAATAAGCCTGCCGCCGTAAGAGGCAAGACATTCCATAACTTCACTGCGAATTGGTTTTTGAAAGCCGCTTTGCCAGTCGTCACCGTGAACCACGTAGGTAGGTTTATAGCGTTCCAAATTTTCGCGATAACTCAAGGTCTTCTGTTCAACAACTCTGTCAACGCCGAAAATATTTTCAAACAGTGTCTTACGCTCTTCAAAAGACAACATGGGGTAGCGCTTGTAACTTGCAACGGCTTCATCGGAAAGGACGCCGACAATTACTTTGCCGAGTTGTTTCGCCTTTTTAATCAGCGCAATGTGTCCGCTGTGAATTATGTCTGTCGAAAAGCACATATAAACCGTGCGCGAATTAATTTCACGAAGACGCGCGGAGACTACGGCTAAATCTTGAGGATTATCAATTTCATTGCAAAGTTTGTCGCCGATATCGACGGGATAAATTTTACAGCTGTCCGAAACTTCGTTAAATGCATTTTCAGCGTAACACTTCACGTTGCCGCTTTCACAAAAATTTATTATTGCGTTAAGCCAAACTTCCCAATCCTCTTTAAAAATTTTGTACAAAGGTTGAGCGGTTACCACTTCGCTGAAAAATTCCACGCCGACTTTTTTTATACGCCCTTGCCGAACTACGGCTTTAAAATCTTTTTGCGGAATGGGTACGGTTGAACTTACTGCCATTGAACTTTTTTTTGCGTTAATCATTTCGTCCAAAACGGCATTTTCAAATACCAAGTCACCGTGCATTAAAATAATGTCATCGTGCAAATATTCACGCGCGCAGTAAATTGAGTAAATGTAATTTGTATTGCGGAAGTCAGGATTTTTTACGAAAGTCAGCTTAAGCGGCAGATCCAATTCCGTGCAGTAGCTGACCAGTACGTCATCAAAATATCCGGTCGTTATGACAACTTCGGAAATATTTAACGCGGCAAGCTGGCGAAGTTGACGGCTAATCATTGTTTCGGTACTTGAAATTTCCGTCATACACTTAGGCTGATTGGTAGTCAGAGTTCCCATTCGTGTGCCTAATCCTGAATTTAATATTAGTGCTTTTATTTTTACTACACCGTCCTTATTGAGTAGTTACTAGTTAATAGTTAATAGTGGTTAGTGAAAAACTATCCACTATCCACTATCCACTATCTACTATCTACTATCTACTATCTACATTCTTAATTCACAACGGCGCCGGTTGAGGCGGAAGAGGTAAGTTTTGCGTAGCGTGCAAGGTAACCTGTTTTAATCTTAGGCTCCGGCTTAACCCATGCCGCACGGCGTTTTGCAAGTTCATCGTCGCTTAATTCCAATTCCAATTTTCTATTCGGAATGTCAATGGAAATTATGTCGCCGTCATGAATAAGCGCAATGGGACCGCCTTCCATAGCCTCCGGCGAAATGTGACCGATACACGCGCCTTGACTTGCGCCGCTGAATCTGCCGTCCGTTATCAATCCGACTTTTAAGCCCGCGCCTGTTATCGCCGCAGTAGGATTAAGCATTTCCTGCATGCCGGGACCGCCCTTAGGTCCTTCGTAGCGTATAACTACAACGTCGCCGTCATGAATCTTGCCGCCCATAATCGCGTTAATCGCCGTTTCTTCCGAGTCAAAACATTTCGCTTTGCCCTTGTAAACCAGCATGTCTTCACTTACGGCGGAGGCTTTTACAACCGCGCAGTCAGGACAAATATTTCCCTGCAAAATCGCAATGCCGCCGGTAGGTCTGTAGGGATTGTCAACGCTGTGAATCACGTCGGGATTTTCAATTTCCGCGTCTGCAATTCGTTCGCCCAATGTGCCGTCAACAGTCAAGGCGTCAAGGTGCAGTAAATTTTTCTTTGAAAGTTCATGCATAACCGCCGAAATGCCGCCTGCCTCTTCAAGGTCTTGCATATGGTGTTTACCGGCGGGACTAAGCTTTGTAATATACGGCGTCCGCGCAGAAATTTCATCAAACAGTTTCGCAGGAAGTTTTATGCCGCATTCATTGGCAATCGCGGTTAAGTGCAAAACCGTATTTGACGAGCCGCCTATGCCCATATCCACCGTGATAGCATTTTCAAAGGCTTTCAGCGTCAAAATGTCGCGCGGCAAAATATTTTTCTTCAGCATATCCATTACAACTTTACCTGCGCGTTTCGCCAAAATCAAGCGTGCGCCGTTATAAGCCGCAGGAATCGTGCCGTTGCCGTCAAGCGCCATTCCCAACGCCTCGCTAAGGCAGTTCATCGTGTTTGCAGTGAAAAGCCCCGCGCAGGAGCCGCAACCGGGACAAGCTTTAGACTCAAGCTCCGTCATTTCTTCTTGCGTCATTTGCCCTGCCGCGAATTTTCCCGCCGCCTCGAAAGATTGACTTACGCTGATATTTTTACCGTGCAAACGTCCCGCCAGCATGGGACCGCCACTTACTATCACTGCGGGAATGTTTAAACGCGCCGCCGCCATAAGCATGCCGGGTACAACTTTGTCGCAGTTCGGAATTAAAATCAGCGCGTCAAAGCCGCTTGCCATTGTCACCGCCTCAATGGAATCCGCAATAAGTTCACGGCTGGCAAGAGAATATTTCATGCCGGTATGTCCCATTGCAATGCCGTCGCATACGCCGATAGCGGGAAATTCAACCGGAGTGCCGCCTGCCGCCGCTACGCCCAATTTAGCCGCCTCTGTTATCGACTTCAAATGCATATGTCCCGGAATAATTTCGTTAAACGAATTGCATACGCCGATAAGCGGGCGTGAAAGTTCATCTGCGCCGAAACCGTTTGCATGAAATAAAGATCTGTGTGCGCAACGTGTAGCGCCTTTTTTTACAATGTCACTTCTCATAAATTTTACATCCTCCTAAAAAATTTTTTTAGCTGGTAGCTTGTAGCTGGTAGCTTGTAAATTTTTTATACCGGCTACCGACTACCGGCTAGTCTTTTCAAAATCTCTACAATCAAATTAACATGCGGCGTCACCGTGTCAAGGTGAAGACGTTCCCTCGTGCTGTGTATAAATTCATTCGTCGTGCCTATTGAAATAATATCAAGCGCAGGATTTTTCTTGACAATATGACTGCACTCAAGCCCTGCGTGAAGTATTTTAACCTGCGCGTCAAAGCCGTTTTGCGTTTTAAAAACTTCCGCCGCAATTTTCGCAAGCTTGCTGTCGGGATTAAAATTCCACGCCGGTGAATACGTGCTGAACTTCACGTCAAATTCAGTCAGCCGCGCAACAGTTTTGTAAAGCGTTTCAAGCTCGGCAAAATTTTCGTCAATGTTTGAACGCGGCATAACTTGTACCATAATTTTATCACCGGTGCGAACAATACCCAAATTTGCGGAAATCATTACAAACTGCGGATCGGTACCGGACATTTCATAAACGCCGCTGTGAATTAACGTTACAAGGTCAAGCGTGTTTTTAAAATCTTCAGCGCTGAAAACTTCTTTAGGCTTGTCGACGCTTTCAACGTCAATTTTCAAATTCACTTCGCCGATAAACATTTTTTGAACCTGCGCGGCAACTTCGTCACAAATATTTTTAACGTCGTCTAAAGTCAGGTCGGTCAAAATAGTAGAATCAGCCGTACTTGGTATGACGTTCATAGCCGTGCCGCCGCTGATATTTGCAAGTCTTATATGTCCGCGCTGATTTATTTCACGCAAAACATTGAACAAAACTTTTATTGAGTTGGCTCGGTTACCGTCAATCTCATCGCCGGAATGCCCGCCGCGCAGTCCCGCAACTTTAATTTTCATAGCCGTAAAAGATTCAGCCGCGTCGACAAAATTAATTTCGCGAGTGAAGTCGGCACGAAAATTTCCTGCACTGCCAACAACAATTTCGTCAAACTTTTCACTGTCGCAGTTAATGACAAACTGCGCGTCCTGCAAATGTTCGACGTTAAGATTAATTGCGCCGGTCATGCCTTGTTCTTCGTCTACGGTAAAAATTAATCTTAGCGGACCGTGCGGCACGTCTTGAAATTTGCCGTTTAAAAGATTTTTAGTAATGTACAAAATTTCGGCAATGCCCATACCGTCATCGGCGCCTAAGCTTGTACCTTCCGCAGTTAAAAATTTTTCATCGCGCAGAAGTTTAATGGGACTTGTCAGCGGGTCGAAGTCGTAACCTTCCTCCGCCACGCAGACCATATCCATATGAGCCTGCAAAATAGTAAGCGAGGCATTTTCATAGCCGTCACTTGACGGAATTTCGGCGATAATGTTTTTAAATTTATCCTGCGTCACGTCGAATCCCAGTGACGCCAAGTATTGATAAAGGTAAGCGCTGACTTTTTCTTCGTGTTTGGAAGGACGCGGAATTTCAGCAAGCTTTTCAAATTCAGCCAATACGCCTTCCAAAATTTCGTCTGACATTTACTCATCAACCTTTCATTGGTAATGTACTACGATCTTATAACTTTTGATTAACAAGTCGTTGCAGGTATTGACCGTAGTCATTTTTTGACAGCGGCTCGGCAAGTTTTAAAAGCTGATCCGCGTCAATGTACTTCATGCGATAGGCAATTTCTTCAATGCAAGAGACTTTCAAACCCTGCCGCGTCTGAATGGTCTGCACGAAAGACGCCGCCTGCAAAAGTGATTCGTGCGTACCGGTATCAAGCCACGCATAGCCGCGACGCATTTTTTCTACGCGCAGATTGCCGCGTTCAAGGTAAACTTTATTGACGTCGGTAATTTCCAGTTCGCCGCGCGCAGAAGGCTTAATCGTCTTAGCAACGTTGACAATATCCTTGTCGTAGAAGTAAAGCCCCGTGACGGCGTAATTGGAGCGGGGATTTTTTGGTTTCTCTTCAAGACTAATTGCCTTGCCGTCTTCGTTAAATTCGACAACGCCGTAACTTTCGGGATTGTTGACGTAGTAGGCAAAAACCGTAGCGCCTTCGTCATTAGCGGCGGCGTGACGTAAAATTTTTGGAAAGTCAGCGCCGTAAAAAATATTGTCACCCAGTACCAACGCGCAACCTTCGCCGTTAATAAATTCTTCACCGATTAAAAATGCCTGTGCGAGACCTTCCGGCTTAGGTTGAACCGCGTATTTAATTTTCAATCCGAGTTGCGAGCCGTCTTTTAACAGCGCTTGAAAAAGGTGCGAATCCTGCGGCGTCGTGATAACCAAAATTTCACGAATACCGGCAAGCATAAGCGCGGACAGCGGGTAGTAAATCATCGGCTTATCGAAAATCGGCATTAACTGTTTTGATACAACTTCGGTCAGCGGATAAAGCCGCGTACCCGAACCGCCCGCCAAAATTATTCCTTTCTTTATCATAGAGCTTACCTCCATTAAACTTTATTTTTACTATTCAAAGTAAACCAAATTTCATCTTTAATGTTTGTTCGCGCCATCTCATCAAAATTTTCAACAACGCGATTTATCATCTTTAGAAAATTAACCGTACTTTGATTCGTTTCAACGTAAAAATTTTTTTCAAATTCGGTGGCTTGCCGTAAATCTGAAGGCGTCGCAGAAAAATATTTTGCAACATTATCAGAGCGCGTCGTCAATATGAAATTATCCGCGTCCAATGCGTAAAGCTGTTTCAGCACTTCAATGACTAAGGCTTTCCACGTTTTTACGTTTCTTTCGACGTTTAAAATAGAAACGGTAGCCGGCGTGGTATTGGTAAATTCCTTAAAATCATTGTCGAGGTTGTAGACATTCTCCAAGTTTTTTATTTTGTCGTTGTATTTATCCGGCAACATCCAAATTTTAACGGCAATGTTTGCAAGCTTTTTTGCACGCGCCTGAATTTGTTTTGAGTTCATTTTTGAAAAACTTGCAACTTCTTTTGTATGAACGAACTTTGACTTTGCGAATCTTTTTTTCTTTTCGTCAAAGTCGCTACTTTCTTTTTTTTCGACGTCGATAGCCAAAACCAAATTGCCGAGAGTATGAACAAGGTATTCATGCGCCTGCGAATCCTTTTGCTCCTTAAGGTAAGAGCGCCAATCTGAATTGAGTCTTTGCGGAATGATATGTTCAACAGCCGTGCTTGAGTAATCGGGCAATGTAGCGTTGTCGGCAAATTTTTCCAATGTGTACAAAAAATATTTGCAACCGTCGCTTTTCAGATTGACGTACAAATTTTCGGTAATCAACGCCTGTTTAAATTCTTCATCGCGCGGAAAAGCATATTTGCCTTTGCCGAACGTCAGCACTTGCCAAAAAACTTCTTCGTCCAAAATTTCATTTTTATCAAGTCGTGCAATGACGTTTCCGGCAAATTGAGAGGTTATCACGTTGAATTTACAAACCTTTGAACGAAATGCCAACGATATCAAAGCGTCTACAAATATTATAAATGTAAACTCATCAAAATTTTTTCTCCCGTACCTGTCATAAAGATACATTAAAATAATCGGCGCGTTATTCACTTCCAGCAGAAAAGTCAGCTCATAAAATTTTTTATTCAGCGTCGACAATTCGCTAAACTTCGTATTGTCGGTAAAATTGACGCGGTGATAAATCTGCGCGTAATAATACATATCTTTTAAAAATTTTTCCACGTTTAAAACTTTTTCGCCGTCGGTGTAATTATCCTCAAAATATTTTTTGAAGGAATCATAGAGATTATTTTTTGACAAGCGGGATTTTTTTTCGTCCGAAATGGAATCAGATCTGCGCTTGGTGATTAAGTATTGAACGATAAAATTTTCTACAGCGTCCGAAGATTTTAAAAGCAACTCTATTCTAAGCCAATACTCTTTATACAAGCGTTCCTGCGACTCGTAATCAAGCGCCATAATCAAGTAGTTTCTAATCAAATCGGCGTTTGAAAGGTCAAGTCCCGTAGAATTAAGCGACTCAAAAATTTCTTGTGGATTTTCATCTTTTAAAGTTATAAGTACAATTTTAAGTTTACTTAAGGCATTATATATTTGTTCGGGTGAAAATTTTGATTCAGAAATTCTTTGTAAAAAAAATTTGTAGTTAAAGTACAGCGCAGAAAGTTTTTCCGTGTCATTAAAATCAGCGTCATTAAATTTTTCACACGTCATTAATTTTTGAAAAACGGCGCTGTCATATTCGGAAGGCTTTAACCTAAGCTGATTTTCCAATTCGCCATCCGAATGTTTGATAAAAGTTGATGAAATATTTTTTTTAATTTTGGAATCTCCGATAACTTCACAAAGCGCCTTTGCCAATAAAATGACGCTGGCAATACGTTGCTGACCGTCGATAATAATGTATTCGCTGAAATATCCGCGCTCGAATGATTGACAAACTATAGTACCAATAAAATGTGATTTGTTAGTCGCAATTATAT
>CAMJNB010000030.1 GCA_946407175.1 uncultured Selenomonadales bacterium
CTGTTGAAGTGCGCGGCAAGTCTTTTACTTCGTGAAATTCACGCGGTATTTTGTACAGCGCCAAATTTTTTTGCAAAAACTTTTTAAGCTCACGAATATCAAAATCCACGTCGTCTTGCAACACGTAAAAACAAGCGCCCGCCTGTCCGCGCAGCTTATCTTCAACGCCGACAACCGCCGCGTCCTTAATGCCGTCAAAATTGTAAATAATCTCTTCGACTTCACGCGGGTAAATATTTTCGCCCATGCTGATAATCATATCTTTCACGCGATTGACAATGTAAACGTAGCCGTCCGCGTCAATTCGCACAATGTCGCCGGTATGCAACCTGCCTTTTTCGTCAATCGTTTCAGCCGTCGCCGCAGGATTTTTCCAATAGCCGACCATGACATTATCGCCGCCTACCAAAAGTTCACCGACTTCACCGGCAGGCAAAATATTTCCATGCGCGTCGACAACTTCCAAAATTTCATAGGGTATCGCCTTGCCGATTGAACCTTCGCGCTCTTCGCCCGGCACGGTTAAAGTTACAATCGGTGACGCCTCCGAAAGTCCATAACCTTCAGAAAGTTTTATGCCAAATTTTTCTTCAAAGTCATTGGCAACTTTAAGAGGCAAGGTCGTACCGCTGCACATTGCCAGCCGCACGGTTTTTAAATCTTCCTTCGTACCAAGCGTAGTTATCAGCCGGTAAATTGAAGGCACGGCGTATAAATCTGTTAAGCCTTCCTCTCGAATCAAGTCAACCGTCTCACGGTGTTTAAAGGCACGCAGGACGTAAATTTCAGCGCCACAGTACAAAGTGTAAAGCACGCAACACGTCCAGCCGAAACAGTGATACATAGGCAGTACGCATAAAACTTTGTTGTCGCGTTTACATTTCATAACGTCAATTTGCTCGACGTTGCGAACAAGATTTTTATGCGAAAGTACCGCGCCTTTGGGATTTCCGGTAGTTCCCGACGTGTAGATTATCGCGCAGGGAGTATTGTCATCAAAATCTGCAGGGAGTTCCGGCGCGTCAATGTCGCTGTCAATATCTGCAAAAGTTTCAATGTCGTGTTGAATGACTTCAACGCCGTCTGAAAAGTGTTCGTCCAAATCCAGCGGCGTGTACGTCAAAATATGTTTAATGCCGGCGTCACGCAAAATAAAAGCCGTTTCGCGGTGGCTAAGCTGAAAATTTATCGGCACGCAAATTGCACCGAGTGACGCCGCCGCAAGGTATGTATAAATAAATTCCGCGCTGTTACGTGAAAATAGCGCTACTCTGTCGCCTTGCCTAATTCCGAGCGCGTACATGTGGTTGCGAAATTTTTTTATCGCCTGCGCTGCGTCTGCGTAGGTGATTCGCCGTCCGTCGTCTACTATCGCGATATCTTCCGCACGTCCGCGCTTTATCAATTCATGAACTAACAATGTATCTAATCCCTACTTTTTAGTTGATAGTTGATAGTTAATAGTTAATAGTTAGTAGCTACAAGCTACAAGATAACCTCTAAAATTCCGCCGCAAGTAAAATTTTTTCGCAAAGCTCCGGAAATTCAATTCCCGCAGCTCTTGCCGCGTCCGGTACAAGCGAAGTTTCAGTCATACCCGGCACCGAATTAATTTCAATGACGTAGGGCGTGTTATCTTCTGCCAACATCATATCGACGCGCCCGACGCCCGCGCACTTGCAAATGTTAAACGCCTTGACCGCCATAGCTTGAATTTTTTCTGTAAGCTCCGCGCTTAATTCGGCGGGACAAATATGTTTCGACGCGCCCTTTGTATACTTCGTCTCGTAGTCGTAGCGTCCCGTTGTAGTCGTAATTTCTATAATCGGCAGGGCTTGAACGTCGTCACCGTCCTGTAGAATTGAAACCGTCAATTCGCGTCCTTTTATAAATTCTTCAACCAAAATTTCATTGCCGAATTTAAATGCCTCTTCAACCGCACGGGAAATTTCTTTCGCCCGCTCTACAATGTAAACGCCGATACTCGACCCCTGCGTAGGTGCTTTGATGACTACCGGCAGACCAAATTCACTTTCAATCTGCGCGGGAATATTTTTATCACGCATATGGTAAACGGCATAACGCGGCGTGGGTAAGCCTTCCGAAATTAAAACGCGCTTTGTCGCAATTTTATCCATAGTTATAGCCGCCGCCAAAACGTTTGAACCGGTGTAGGGAATGTTAAGCATGTCAAGCGTGCCCTGTATCATTCCGTCTTCGCCGCAAAGTCCGTGCAAGGCGTTGAAAACTATCGAACAATTTTTCTTCTGAATGTCGCTTGCAAAAGTTTTCGGCTTAAGCTCCATTGTCTCAACGTTGTAACTTTTAGACTTCAATGCGTAGGCAATGGCTTTACCCGTGCGCCGTGAAACTTCAGCTTCGGTTGAAGGTCCGCCCATTACAACTACAATGTGACTTTTCAAGCGGCGATTTAAAAGCTGTATGATATCGTCCGCCGTCTTGTAAATATCCCCCGCGCCCATTGTAATTATCAAGTCGCCGGGTCTTACCAAGTCAATCAAGTATTCGGCAATTTTCTTTCTCTCCGGCACGTACAAAACCTGCTGATTCGTCGTCTCGATAACCGCATTGACGATTGATTCACCGCTGACACCTTCAATAGGTTTTTCACCTGCAGAGTAAACGTCCGTCAAAATTAAAAAATCTGCGTCGGCAAAGGCGCCGCCAAATTCATTGAGTAAAAGTTTGGTCCGCGTGTAACGGTGCGGCTGAAAAATGCAGATAATACGTTCCGGCTTAGCCTCCTGCGCGGCTTTAAGCGTCGCGGCAATTTCGGTCGGGTGGTGACCGTAATCGTCGACAATCCAAATATCTTTAATACGCGCCTTAGTCTGAAAACGTCTCTTGGCGCCGTGAAATTTTTTCAATCCGTCGGCAATCTGTTCAAACGTCACGCCTGTTTCAAGCGCAACGGCAATAGTGGCAAGCGCGTTTAAAACATTGTGACGCCCGTGAATTGCAAGTTGCACTTTACCTAAAAACTTCTTGCCAATTTCGCCGCCTACTTTAATGCGCCGAATTACGTCAAAGGTTATGCCGTTGACATCTGCGCGAATGTTGGTAGCCGTGAAGTCAGCAGGATACTCAATGCCGTAGGAGATTACGTTTTTATCAATCTCTGCGGCAAGGTTGCGTACAACTTCATTGTCGAAACATAAAACGGCGGTGCCTTCCGGCTTAATGTTGGAAAGAAAAGTTTTAAACGCCTCACGAATTTTTTCAACCGTGCCGTAATGGTCAAGGTGATCGTCCTCAATATTGGTAACTACGGCGATTGACGGCTTAAGCGTGACAAATGAACCGTCGCTTTCGTCAGCCTCCGATACAAGGTATTCGCCTTTACCTAAGTGCGCGCCCGTGTCAAGGTCTACGGATTCGCCGCCTATTATAATCGTGGGGTCAATTCCCGCGTTGTACAGTGTAAAGCCTATCATTGACGTTGTGGTAGTTTTACCGTGCGCTCCTGCTACGGCGATACCTTTTTTCGCGTTAAGGAGCATTGAATTTATATCCGAGCGATGAAGTTTTGGAATGTTGAGTTCGACGGCTTTTAAGACTTCGGGATTATCGGCGGGAATTGCGGAGGAACAGACTATCGCGTCAATGTCAGATTTACCGTCTTCATTCAAAAGGTTATCGGCGTGATGACCTATGAAAACGTCTGCGCCCATTTTTCTAAGCATTTGAACTGTTGCAGAGTCCGCGCAATCCGAGCCGCTTACCGTACAACCCGACTCAATTAAAATTTTGGCAAGCGCACTCATACCGGCGCCGCCTATTCCCACAAAGTGAAATTTCTTTTTTTCCATTCCTCAAACTCCAATCGATTGTGACTAGTTGCTAGTTGTTAGTTACTAGCGATCTATCAACTAATAAGCCAAAATTTCGTTGCCCTTTTCAGTAATCAGCACGGTTTTTTCCCACTGCGCGGAAAGACTGCCGTCAGTAGTACGAACAGTCCAACCGTCAATTTGATCCGTGTAAACTTCCTTAGCACCGGCATTAATCATAGGTTCAACGGTTATCACCATGCCCGGTACCAACATCATACCGGTTTCTGCAATACAGTCATGACTTACAAAAGGCTCAAGATGAAATTCCTTGCCGACGCCGTGACCGCCCAAATCCGTGACGACGCTGTATCCGTTTTCATGCGCATATTCACCGCAAGCCGCACCGATATCGCCTACATAATGCCAAGGCAATGCCGCTTTAATGCCGACTTCCATAATCTCTTTGGTGACACGAATAAGCCGCGCCGCCTCGTCTGAAATTTTTCCTACGCTGAACATTCTCGATGCGTCAGCAAAGTAGCCGTCCAAGTCCGTAGTAATGTCAACGTTCAAAATGTCGCCTTCACGCAAAATTTCTTCTGCCGACGGTATGCCGTGACAAACCACGTCATTTACAGAAATGCAAATGCTCTTCGGAAAATTTTCGTAATTAAGGCAACTGGGATGAGCGCCGTGACTTACAATGCATTCGTGAACTGCGTCGTTAATTTCAAGTGTCGATACGCCGACTTTAATCATGCCGCCTACCAAATCAAGGGCGCCGGTATTTATCACTGCCGCGCGTTTAATGCCTTCAATGTCAGCCGCGTTATTAACCAATTTGTGCGGCGGTCTTGACTGCCCGACACTTTCATCAAACTTTATTGAGTCAAGTTTTTCATCAAATCTAAGGTGACACTTTTTGTATTTTATACCGCTACCGCACCAGCACAAATCATTTCTTTTCACGCGGCGTAACATCTCCTTTATAAAATTTATAAATATATTGCTCAATCTATGCGCCTTAAATCTCAATGCTATTTGCGAACTTTTTTTTCAGCTCTGCATTTTTATTTATGACATTTCGCCCTTGTAAGTAGCCTTGCAAAATTGACCGTACAAACAAAGTATTTTTGCCGAATCGCGGCTTAAGCGCCCGTGTAACTTCGTCAAGCGCCGCCAATACCGTTTCGTCGTCTACGCCAAAAAACTGTGCAAGGTAGCTGTCAAGCGCACCGTCCACTTGCAAAAAAATAAATTTCGACGTAAAGGCAGGGTCGTCCAACGGCGCCAATTTTTCCTCAAGTCTGTCGCTTAAGTGCAAGACAGAGAGCATATTTCTGTAAACGCGGCTGATGTCTTTCGATGCGGAATTTTTAAAGTTACGCCACACGTAGAATGGGAAGTCAACTTTCTCAATTTTATTCGTCGCAAAAATTACGTCAACAGTAAAAAAAACGTCTTCGGCAACTTCTGCAGGAAATTTTATTTCATTGTCACACAAAAAATTCCTACGATATATCCAACACCATGGGGCTACGTGTACGCCGGACAAAACTATTTCATTCCAAAGCCGCGTCTTTATATCTTTTGATACAGGCGACGCAGATTTTAATTTGACTTGTTGTAATGTCATATCGTCGCTTTCAAAATTTTCGCAGAGATACCAGCTTGTAGTCGTAACGGCGTCAGCGCAGGTTTTATCGGCAATTTCTGTCAAAACTTCAAAGGCATTAGGCAAAATAATATCGTCGTGATCCATAAAAAAAACGTAATCGCCTGCCGCCGCGTCAAGACCGATATTTCGTACCGCGCCGGGATAGCCGAGATTTTTTTCAGTACGCAAAATTTTTATTCGCGCGTCATCAAAATTCTTCGCAACGGCTAAAGTTTTATCCGTCGAAAAATCGTCAACCAAAATCAATTCAAAATCTGTAAAAGTCTGCTGTAAAATCGACGTGACACAAACGCTTAAAACTTTTTCAGAATTGTACATTGGAACAACTACTGAAATTTTCGGCACGGCATTCACCTTCCGGTTAGTGAATAATAAGTAATGGTTTCTTCATCTTTAATTCTTAATTCCATTACACATTACAAATTAATTTTATCACGCCGAAAAAAAATTTACAACGCGAATCAAAGTACATGTCCCATTTTAGTTTTCTTAACCGTCAAATAATTTTTATCAAACTTCGTCGGCGCCACGATAATCGGTACGCGCTCGGTAATGGTTAAGCCGTGTCCTTCCAAGCCTGCGCGTTTGGCGGGATTGTTAGTCAAAAGTCGAATTGACGTTAAACCCAAGTCAACCAAAATCTGCGCGCCTATGCCGTAGTCACGAAGGTCGGGTTTAAAGCCCAAAAGTACATTCGCCTCAACGGTATCCTTGCCGCCGTCTTGCAACTCGTAAGCACGCATTTTGTTGGCAAGACCAATGCCGCGTCCTTCCTGTCGCATATAAAGCAACACGCCCTGACCTTCCTTCTCAATGCGTTTAAGCGCAGTTGCAAGTTGGTCGCCGCAATCACAGCGCAGAGAGCCTAAGGCGTCGCCTGTCAAGCACTCGGAATGTACGCGCACCAAAACATTTTCTTTACCTGCCACGTCGCCTTTCACTACGGCAAGGTGACATTTACCGTCCAACGTGCTTTCATACGCCTTCAATCTGAAACGCCCGTACTTGCTGGGAAAATCCGCTTCGGCAATTTTGCGTACAAATTTTTCAGTGTGCTTGCGATATTCGATAAGTGAACGAACCGTGATAATGTTTAAGTCGTGACGTTCGGCAAATTCTTTCAACTTTTCCGTGCGCATCATATGCCCATCGTCGTCCATAATTTCACAGCACAAACCGGCGGGATAAAAACCTGCAAGCCGCGCTAAGTCCGTAGTAGTTTCAGTGTGACCTGCGCGACGAAGTACGCCGCCTTCAACAGAGCGAAGGGGAAAGACGTGACCGGGACGGCGAAAACTTGACGCCTTAGCATTTTTGTCAAGCAAAAGTTTTATCGTGCGGCAACGTTCATAAGCAGAAATACCTGTCTCCGTGTCGTAAGCGTCAATCGACACCGTGAACGCCGTCTCGTGATTATCGGTGTTATTCGTCACCATTTGGCTTATGTTGAGTTCATCAAGGCGTTTGCCGTCAATCGGCGTGCAGATTAAACCCTTTGCATACGTCGCCATAAAATTTATGTCGGCAGGTGTAACCGTTTCTGCCGCGCAGATTAAATCTCCTTCGTTTTCGCGGTCTTCGTCGTCAATTACAACTATCATCTTGCCGCGTTTAATGTCATCTATTGCCTGTTCAATCGTTGCAAATTCTTTCATAATATTACCTCTTAAAACTAAATTGCGACGTTCAAATTCGTAGCAAATTTTTTATTTTGTGCGTCGCGAAATGCCGACATAAAAATATTTATCATCACGAAAATTTCATTAGGCAGAAGATTTTCCGTTGCCGCTAAATCTTTTATGGAAGTGGGAGTAGGAATTTCCAAATTATCTTGCTCCATTCCGTAAAGGTGCAACTTCAAAACTTCTTGCGCCGCAATGTATGCGTCACGCTCATTTTTTCCGAAAGACACGCAACCGGGCAAGTCCGGAAAAGTTATGTGTATCCCGTCGTCTTCAAAAGTGAAGATCGCTATATAAAAATAAAAATCAGGCAAATTCAAATTAATCACCCTCTAATTAAATTTTATGCCGGATTGATGCTCAATACTTTTTAAATCTCTTATACTCATATCTTTAACCGGATGGCGTACAGTTACGCGTCCTTTTTTCGTTGGATGTTTTAATTGATGGTGGTCTCCAACGCAATCAAATTCGTATCAGCCATTGGCATAAAGTATTTTTAAAATTTCTCTTGAGGAATAACTCTTCAAAATCCTATATCCCCTAAAAACCGTTCTGTGCCAAAACTTCACGCGTCAATTCAATCGGCGCTTGCTTGTAATGTAAAAGGCGGTCAATATATTTTGCCAAAATATCTGTTTCAATGTTGACAAGTGAATCGACGTGCTTAAATTTAAAATTCGTGACGGTCAAGGTATGCGGAATC
This sequence comes from uncultured Selenomonadales bacterium, assembly GCA_946407175.1. Next base: position 7,861 of record CAMJNB010000030.1, read on the forward strand.
ATCGACACGCAAAATTTATCCGACGTCGCGTCAACTACGGTTAAGCTTATGCCGTCAAGAGCAACGGAGCCTTTCGCGGCAATTTGACGCAAAATATTTGACTGCGCGGAAACGTCGATAAATACCGCGTTGCCTTCGGGACGTATGCTTAAAATTTTTCCCGTGCCGTCAATGTGTCCGCTTACAATATGTCCGCCGAATCTGTCACCGATTTTAAGCGCGCGTTCCAAATTCACCGCGCCGCCTGGTTGCAATTCGCTTAATGAAGTACGACGCACCGTCTCCGGCATTACGTCAGCCGCAAAAAAATTCGGTGCAAAATCCGTTACCGTCAAGCAAATTCCATTCACTGAAATGCTGTCGCCAATTTCAACGTCACTTAAAACTTTCGCGCAGGTAAGTTCAATTCGCCCGCCGTTGAAACTTTTCAACTTGCCGACTTCTTCAATAATTCCCGTAAACATTTTTCAACGCTCCTTTGAATCTATCCAGCTAAACTTTGAAATTTATCTATCTAAAAAGCCCTAAGCAAAACGCTCAGGGCAATTAATTTTTGTCTTAATTAATTTGCGTAAAACTTTTTCCCTTCCGGACTTTTACCGTCGGTTTCGGAATTGCGCCGAATCAGCCAAACTTTTTAATTGTTCGGTTCGCGGACTGTTACCGCCGGTGAGGAATTTCACCTCGCCCCAAGAGTTTTACGTTGCAAGAATAACATTATTGTTTTACTTTGTCAATGATTAGCTTTCAGCTAGCAACTATCGATCCAGCAACTATCGATCCAGCAACTATCGATCCAGCGATCTAGCTACTATCTCTTCATGTTGACGATCGTTTCAAGCATTTCGTCGCCTACCGTGATGACCTTTGAATTGGATTGGAAACCGCGTTGCGTAATAATCATATCAACCAATTCTGACGCAAGTTCGACGTTCGACATTTCCAATGCGGAAGGCGTAAACGAATAACCAAAGTCGCTTACCGTACCTACACGCGCATTGCCGGAGTTGTTGGACTGTTGATAAAGGCTTGTACCTGTCTTTGTAAGACCGCCGGGATTGGAGAACTGCGCTACTGCTATCTGCGCCTCTGTCTGAATTATGCCGTTTGTGTAAGTTCCCGTAATAACGCCGCTTACGTCAACCGCCACACTGTTCAAAAGACCCAGCGAATTGCCGTCCGTC
>CAMJNB010000031.1 GCA_946407175.1 uncultured Selenomonadales bacterium
AAATTAGTGAATAGGGGTTAGGGGCTAGGAGCTCTAAGCTACAAGGCTAAAATTATGACTGAACTTGAACTTAAAAACGCGGGCAAAATTTATGACCCGATGGACGCCGAAATTATGGCGTTGCAAAAAAATTGCTTGAAGGCTATGGACGCTTTCAATGCTACCGATTCGACGCAGGGTGAATTGCGGCAAAAACTTTTGAAAGAAATGCTCGGCGCGGTAGGCGAAAACTGCTACATTGAGCCGCCGTTTCACGCTAACTGGGGCGGTAAAAATATTTTCTTCGGCAATAACGTCTACGCGAATTTTAATTTGACGGCGGTTGATGACGTTGAAATTATCGTAGGCGACAATGTACTTTTCGCGCCGAACGTCACATTGACTACGGCTAATCACCCCATTGCGCCGAAACTGCGCGCTAAAGGTTATCAGTACTGCAAGAAAATTGTAATTAAAAATAACGTATGGATTTGCAGCGGCGCGATTATTTTGGCAGGTGTCACGATTGGTGAAAACAGCGTTATTGCGGCGGGCAGTGTCGTGACTAAAGATATTCCCGCCAATGTCGTGGCTATGGGCAGTCCGTGCAAAGTTTACAGAGAAATTTCGGAAGATGAATTGAAATTGGAAAGGCGGTAAGAGTATGGCAATTTTAGTATGTGGCGGCGCCGGTTATATCGGTTCGCACGCGGTTTATCAGCTTGTAAAAGCAGGTGAAGAAGTTGTAATTGTCGATAACCTTCAGACGGGGCATCGCAAGGCGATTAATCCTGCGGCAAAATTTTATGAAGGCGATATCCGAAACGCCGAAGTTCTCGACAAAATTTTTACCGAAAACAAAATTGAAGCGGTAATTCACTTTGCGGCAAATTCTCTTGTAGGTGAAAGCGTCGAAAAGCCGCTCAAATATTTTAACAATAACGTCTACGGCATGCAGGTTTTGTTGGAAGGCATGGTAAAGCACGGCGTTGACAAAATTGTTTTCAGCTCCACTGCGGCGACGTACGGCGAACCGGAGAAAGTTCCGATTGAAGAGGATGACCGCACTTTCCCCACGAATCCTTACGGCGAATCCAAGCTGATTATGGAAAGAATGATGAAATGGGTCAGCCGCGCCAACGGTGTACGCTTTGTCAGCTTGAGATATTTCAACGCGGCAGGTGCTGTAGAGGACGGTTCAATAGGTGAGGATCATAAATGTGAAACGCATTTAATTCCGCTGATTCTGCAGGTACCTTTAGGCAAGCGCGACCACATTACCGTTTTCGGTGACGACTATCCTACGCCGGACGGAACTTGTCTGCGCGATTACATTCACGTCATTGACCTTGCCGACGCACATATTTTGGCGTTGAACTACCTGCGCGAAGGCGGCGAATCCAATATCTTCAATCTCGGCAACGGGCAAGGTTTCTCTGTGAAAGAAATGATTGTTGCCGCCGAAAAAGTCACTGGGCAGAAAATTAAAACTGAAATTGGTTCACGCCGTGCAGGCGACCCCGCTCAACTCATTGCGTCAAGTGACAAGGCTAAAAAGATTTTGAAGTGGACGCCGAAATTTGGTGACGTTGAAAAGGTTATCGAAACGGCATGGACGTGGCATAAAAAACACCCCAACGGCTACGAAGACTAGGAGGCGCGGGCTATGATTAACACGGAAATTAATCGTCTGATTAACTTCGCCTTGCAACAGAATTTAATGCAGGAGACCGACTGCTTTTACGCGGCTAATCGGCTTATCGACCTTCTTCACGTTGCCGAATTTGTACCGGAAAAAGTTGACGAGACGTTGGAAACTGCGACGCCGATTTTGGAAAATATGTTGGACTACGCCGTTGCCGAAAAGCTGATTGACGACACGGTTAATGAACGCGACTTATTCGACACGCGCATTATGGATTGCGTGATGCCGCGTCCGAGTGAAGTTATTCGCAAATTCCGCGCAGATTACGCCGAATCGCCGCAACTTGCCACAGATAATTATTACAAGCTTAGTATCGCGTCAAATTACATTCGCAAGACGCGCATTGATAAAAATATCGTGTGGAAGTCCAATACCGACTACGGCGCGTTGGATTTGACGATAAACCTTTCCAAGCCGGAGAAAGACCCGCGCGACATTGCGAAGGCTAAAACCGTTAAGGCGACCGGCTATCCCAAATGCTTACTGTGCCGCGAAAATGAAGGCTTTGCAGGTCATGCCGGACACCCTGCGCGGGAGACGCATAGAATTATACCGCTTGAATTTCGCGGTCATCAATGGTTCCTGCAGTATTCGCCGTACACTTACTACAATGAACACTGCATAGTTTTGAACAGCGACCATGTGCCGATGAAAATTAATCGTGACACGTTTGAAAATATCTGCGACTTTATCACGGAATTTCCTCATTACTTTGTAGGTTCCAACGCCGACTTGCCGATTGTAGGCGGCTCCATTTTAAGCCACGACCATTATCAAGGCGGACATTACACTTTCCCTATGGAAATTGCCGACATTGAAAAGAGTTACACTTTTGCCGACTTCCCCGACGTTACTGCGGGACGTGTTAAATGGCCGATGTCTACTCTGCGTTTACGTTCTGAAAATCGCAAGCAGTTAATTGACTTGGCGGAAAAGATTTTGGCGGCGTGGAGAAAGTACAGTGACGAATCTGTTGGCATTTTGGCTGAAACCGATGCTCCGCACAATACCATTACGCCGATTGGCAGAAGACGCGGTAAAGCCTACGAACTCGATTTGGTTTTACGCAACAACCGTACCAGCGCCGAACACCCGCTCGGCATTTACCACCCGCATGAAGAAGTTTGGCATATTAAAAAAGAAAATATCGGCTTGATTGAAGTCATGGGGCTGGCGGTTTTACCTGCGCGGCTTAAAACGGAAATGGCGCAGGTTAAAGAAAATCTTGCGAAAGGCGCTGAAAGTATCGACGGCATTCACGCTGACTGGTACAAAAAAATTCGTGCCGCTTACAAAGACATTTCAGCTGATAACGTCGACAAAATTGTTGATGAAGAAATCGGAAAAGTTTTCAGCAAGGTTTTGGAGCATGCCGGCGTATTCAAGCGCGACGAAAAAGGTATGGCGGCGTTTGATAAATTCATTGCAAGCATTTGAGTAATTATGAAAGACACAGACAAAATTATTAATTGGGCGACGGAACTTCAAAGTATCGCGCAGGCGGGACTTTTTTACACCGATAATAAATTCGACGTGGAGCGCTTTCAACGTGTCAGAGAAATTTCTGCCGAAATGTTAGCGCTGAAAACCGATTTACCGTTGGAGCAGGTCAAAAATTTATTCTGCGGCGACGAAGGCTATCAGACGCCTAAGATTGATACACGCGGCGCAATTTTCAAAGACGACAAAGTTTTATTGGTGCGTGAAAGTGACGGACGCTGGGTATTGCCCGGCGGTTGGTGCGAATATAATCTGTCACCGGCAGAAAACACCGTGAAGGAAGTTAAAGAAGAGGCGGGACTCGATGTAGTTTTCGACAAACTTGTTGCGGTTCACGACAGAAATAAGCGAAATGCCGACACGTACGTTTTCGGCGTTGCAAAATTTTTCTTCATATGTCACGCGACCGGCGGCAAGTTCACGGCGAACATTGAAACTACCGAATCAAAATATTTTGCGGAAGACGAACTGCCGGCTGATATGGCTGATGAAAAATGTACCGCCGAGCAGGTTAAACTTTGTTTCAAGGCGTACCGCGCAGATTTTTGGGAAACAGTTTTTGATTGAGAAAGCAGGTGTCGAAGGGTAGAAAATTTTTATCCTTCGATGCCTTTTATTTTTTTGGAAAGGAGATTTTTTATGCAAAAAATTTTAAGCAATTTGGCTAATCCCGAATATTTTCAAGAAAACAGGTTACCGGCTCATTCCGACCATAAATATTTTGCAAGCGTCGAAGAGTTGGTCAGCGGTCAATCCAAATTTTACTTTTCACTCAGCGGACTTTGGCACTTTTCCTTTGCACCGAATTTAAATTTCATTCCGCAGAATTTTGAAAGCGCCGATTATGACTGTCACGATTGGCAGACGATTCGCGTACCTGCGCATATTCAAATGGAAAATTTCGGCAAGCCGCACTATGTAAACACTCAATATCCGTTTGACGGTCATGAGGCAATTCATCAAGGCGAAATTCCTACGCGCGACAATCCCGTTGCGTGTTACGTGAAATATTTTGATGCGCCAGCCGATTGGAAAAATTTCTTTGTAAGTTTTCAAGGCGCCGAAAGCGGCATTGCAATTTGGTTGAACGGGAATTTTGTAGGTTACAGCGAGGATTCATTCACGCCGAGTGACTTTGATTTAACGCCGTACATTAAGCAGGGCGAAAATAAATTGGCGGTTGCCGTGTTTCGTTACACAAGCGGCAGTTGGCTTGAAGATCAAGACTTTTGGCGGTTCAGCGGAATTTTCCGTGACGTGATTTTGTACAGCAAGCCGACGTTGCACCTTGAGGATATGTTTGTACACGCGGCGCCGATTAACAACTACACCGACGGCAATTTAAAAATTGAGACGCGCTGGAACAATGACGCGGAAAAAGTTGTCGATTTAAAAATTTTCGACGCCGATAAAAACTGCGTGATTGACGACACAAAAACTTTCGGCGGAACAGAATTTAATTTTGAATACGAGCTGAAAAATATTTTACTGTGGAGCGCCGAAAAGCCTAACCTTTACCGCGCAGTTTTCATTATAAAAAATTCTGCCGGTGAAATTGTAGAAGTCATTCCGCAAAATATCGGGTTCCGCGAAATTAAACTTGAAGATACGCTGATTAAGGTGAACGGCAAGCGCGTTGTATTTAAAGGCGTCAACCGGCACGAATTTGACTGCTACAACGGTCGCGCTTGCAATCCCGCAGATTTGGAAAAAGATATCATCGCGCTTAAGCGTCACAATATCAACGGCATTCGCACTTCACACTACCCCAACCCCACGCGGCTTTATGAACTCTGCGACATTTACGGCTTGTACATGATTGACGAGACGAATTTGGAGACGCACGGTTCATGGATGAAAAACGGCGCTTGTTGCCGCGACGAAAACACCGTACCTAATGACAATCCCAAATGGTTAAACGCCGTTATCGACCGCGCACAGTCAATGTTGGAGCGTGACAAGAATCACCCCGCGATTTTAATTTGGAGTTGCGGCAATGAATCTTGCGGCGGCAAAAATATTTTTGAGATGCACGAATTTTTCAAGCGCCGTGACCCAAGCCGACTTGTTCACTACGAAAGTATTTTTTGGGACAGGCGTTACAATGCGACTTCGGATTTTGAAAGCCAAATGTACCCGCCGGTTGCCGACATTAAAAAATTTCTTGCCGAACATCGCGACAAGCCTTTTGTCTGCTGTGAATATTCTCACGCAATGGGAAATTCCTGCGGCGGCTTGAGTAAGTACACCAAACTTGCGGACGAAGAACCGCTTTATCAAGGCGGTTTCATTTGGGATTTTGCCGACCAAGCCATTGCGACTGATGACGGCTTGAAGTACGGCGGCGATTTCGGCGACAGACCTACGGATTACAATTTCAGCGGCAACGGTTTATTTTTCGCCGACCACACGCCGACTACGAAGTTGCAAGAGGTTAAATTCTGCTACCAAAACTTTGAACTCATTCCGAGTGAAGGCGCGGTTAAAATTATCAACAAAAGTCTTTTCACGAATGTAAATGAATTTGACTTGAAATTAAATCTTCTGCGCGACGGCGTGGAAGTTTGGACGAAAATTTTTGACGCGCCGGATATTAAGCCGGGCGAAAGTGCGGACGTTAAAATTTCACTGCCGAGTTACGGTGCCGGTGAATATGTTTTAACTGCGTCACTTAATTTAAAGGCGGAAAATAATTTTGCGGAGCGCGGCTTTGAAATTGCATTCGGTCAAGGCGTCTTCAAAAAGTCTGAAGGCAGTACCGAACTTACCGCGTGGCTTGACAAGAAAAATATTTTCGCGCAGATTGAAAAAGTTGGCGCCGTGAAAAAACTGCGCGTCGTGCAAAGTGACATTAATATTGGCGTTTACGGCGACGGTTTCAGCTTTATGTTTTCAAGCGCGGCAGGCAATTTGACGAGTTTAAAATACAACAGCGAAGAATTTATTTCAGCGCTGCCGACGCCGAATTTCTGGTACGCGCCCATTGACAACTTTTACGGCAACGGTCAACACTTCAACGCCGCGCAGTGGAAATTGGCAAGTCTTTATAAAAAGTGCGTGAAGATTGAGTACCGCGCCGATGAAAAAGATTTTGTCACGGTTGAAAAATATTTCGGCGAAAAGTTTAACGGCGAATTTGCGGCTGATTCGATTGAAGTCAGATTTACCTACGAACTGCAGACAAGCCCCAAAAGTTTTTGTGTCGTGACGTACAGAGTTTGTAAGTGCGGCAAGTTGAAAGTTTCGCAGGATTACAAGAAAGTTGACGGTATGGGCGACCTTGTGGATTATTCAATGCTGTTCACTCTGCCGAAAAATTACAGCCGCATTAAATTCTACGGTCTCGGTCCGCGTGACAACTATAATGACCGTTGCGAAGGTGCGCGGCTCGGCATTTTTGAAACGAATATTTTTGACGAAGTGGAGCCGTACCTCCTGCCGCAAGAAATGGCGAATCACTGCGGCGTGCGTTGGTTTGAAGTTGTCGACAATCGCGGACGCGGCTTGAAATTCTGTGCCGCCGATAAAAATTTTGAAGCGCAGGCGTTGCCTAACAGCCCGCATGAAATTGAAAATGCGCGTCACCAAAACGAATTGCCGCCGCATAAATATACCTACGTCCGAATTGCGCTCGCTAATCTCGGAATTGCGGGTGATAATAGTTGGGGTGCGCCTACTTTGGACGAGTACAAGATTTTCAACACCGACAAGCACTTTGAATTTTACGTGAAGGGGGTTTAAGCCTTGATTAGTTTTGAGAATCAGCGCTTTCACTTGCGCAATGAATTTTTCAGCTACGTAATTGAAATTTCGCGCGGCAAGTATTTGTTGCACCGTTACTGGGGGCGTCCGCTTAAGGAATTTCGTGACAGTGCGCCGTTGCAAAAAATAGATCGCGGGTTCAGTGGTCAGCTTTCAGATTTTGAAAATGAACGTACATTTTCGCTTGATGTGGTGCCGCAAGAATACCCCGTGCAAGGTCACACTGACTTCAGAATACCCGCCTACAGCGTCGAGCTTGAAAACGGTACAAACATTTCAGAGTTGAATTACGCCGCGTACAAAATTATTGAAGGCAAACCGGCGCTTAAGGGGCTGCCTGCAAGTTTCGGCGGCGGTCAAACATTGGAGATTGAACTGCGCGACGCCTGCGGCAATTTCACGGTGTATTTGAGCTACACGATTTTTGACGATTCGCCGGTACTGGCGCGGTCTGCAAAATTCGTGAACACCGGCGGCAAGAAAATTAAAATTCGCAACGCGGCAAGTGCGGCGATAGATTTCAGCGACAACGATTTTGATATCATCAACCTTTACGGCGGACACGCGGCGGAACGTACAATTCAGCGGCATAAAGTTCAACGCGGCATTTTTGAAATTTCGTCAACGCGCGGCGCAAGTTCTCACCAACATTCACCGTTTATCGCGCTGGCACGACCGACGGCTACCGAATTTACAGGCGACGTTTACGCGGCAAGTTTGATTTACAGCGGCAGTTTTGCGGCGAAGGTTGAAGCGGAGCAATTCGGCACGACACGGCTTGTAATAGGTTTAAATCCCGACGTTTTCAGTTGGACGCTTGAACCGAATGAAGAATTTCAGACGCCGGAAGTTGCGTTAAACTTTTCAGCGTGCGGCTTAAACGGTCTTTCGCAAGGCTACCATAAATTTTACAGTGAACATTTGATTCGCGGACAGTTCAAAGACAAAGTTCGTCCCATTCTTGTTAATAACTGGGAGGCGACGTATTTCGACTTTAACGAAGATAAAATCATTTCACTTGCCGAATGCGCGAAAGATTTGGGTTTGGAACTTTTGGTATTGGACGACGGTTGGTTCGGCAAACGCAATGACGATAATTCGTCTTTAGGTGACTGGTTTGTCAATACGGCGAAACTGCCGCACGGCTTGAAGGGTTTGGCTGATGAAGTTCATAAACGCGGCTTGAAATTCGGTATTTGGGTTGAACCGGAGATGACTAACGTTGACAGCGAACTTTACCGCGCTCATCCCGATTGGATTTTGCACGTACCAGACTACAAGCCGAGTTACGGACGTCACCAACTTATTTTGGATTTGTCCCGCGCAGATGTCCGCGAATACGTTTTAAACGCGATGCGAAATGTCTTTTCTTCCGCGCAGATTGACTACGTGAAATGGGATATGAATCGGCATATGACTGAATCTTTCAGCGCGCAACTTCCTGCCGAACGTCAGCTTGAAACGCAACACCGTTACATTCTGGGGCTGTATGAAATTATGGAAAAGCTTGTCACGGAATTTCCGCAGATTTTGTTTGAAAGTTGCAGTGGCGGCGGCGGACGTTTTGACGCGGGAATTTTGTACTACATGCCGCAGACTTGGACGAGTGATAACTCCGACGCGGTTTGCAGGTTGTCAATTCAAGCAGGTACAGGCTTGGCATTTCCAATCGTCACGCAAGGCGCACACGTCTCCGTTACGCCGAATCATCAAGTAGGACGTGTTACAACTTTTCAAATGCGAAATTTTGTGGCTTACGCAGGGACGTACGGCTTTGAACTTGACATTACAAAATTTACCGACGCCGAAAAAGCCGAAGTCAGAAATTACGTTGAACTGTACAAAGAAATTCGTCCGACAATTCAGCTCGGCAAGTTTACGCGCCTTTTGACCGGTGACAAGGACGGCAACGAATATGCGTGGCAGTTCACCGACGCCGATAGAGTTGTCGTGATGTATTTTAAAGTTTTGTCGAAACCTGCCGAGCCGGTTAGAATTTTGAAACTTGCTGACCTCGACGCAGATAAACTTTACAAGCTTAAAAAATA
>CAMJNB010000032.1 GCA_946407175.1 uncultured Selenomonadales bacterium
ACGCATTGCATTAAAGTTGGCTTTAACTACCATTTCAGCAACGCCTAAATCTGCAAATGCCGCGCTGAACAATTCGTGAACTTTCCATTCGTCTTCAGGATTTACGCCATTATCCAAAAGTTCCTTAAGACGCTCCAACGCTTTTAACGGCAGATTTTCTTTTAAATATTTTTTCGCAATTTCCATATCTACTTATCCATAGGTACTTGCTTAGTTTCTGCAGAAACGCTTTCCAACATATTTTCGCGCCACGCTACCCATTCTTCCGCAAAAAACGGTACGCCCATTTTGTCGGCAAGCGGCGCCAAAATATTTTCCGCGTAGCTGTACTTGTCAAACTTTGAATAGGGATTACCTTTAGCTTTCAACTCTTGCAAAAGTTCTGCGTCGTCTCCGATTTTGTCTATGAATTTTGATACATTTGTTACTGACATTTAGTTTTCTCCCTTTAAAAATATTATTTGATTTAAAATTACTACTTGATATATTCAAGTAATTTGTCAAATTCCTCATTAGATTTTTTCAAATTCAAGTAAAAACGAATTCGCGGCAATTTGTAGCCGTAGTGGCAGTGAATCAGCTTTACGCCGCTGTCGTCGCGATACACCGCCGCTAAACAGTTGCCGTCATATTCCCTGTCTGAACTGTCAAACGTCGGCACGTCGTAATGAAACAGCAAAAATTTTGTACCGTCTTCGTACTGTTTAAGCTTAACGCCGTTTCTTTCGTCGCCTTTTAAATTTTCAAGCAACGTCCCTTTTGCAAAGCTTAAGTCGGTAAACTCTCTGCCGTTGACGCGGTAAACACAATTTTCAATGTCATCATGAGCACTGTTTTCCAATTCATACGCGCGTTCAAATTCCACATTTTTTATACCGCACGAAGAGCAATAAAATTCTTTGTACTCGGAAATTTCTACACGCACATTTTTGCCGGAGACGATGGACACAACGTCTTTAGGTTCGGAAATTTTTTTATCTGCCAAAGTAACTTCCTCCCAGCACGGTATTTCTGAAAAAAATTGGTTCAAGTTGCACGAATATCAGCGGTATAAAAAAGGTTATTGAAAAATTCAAAGTAAACCAACTTAAAAAATTCGCCGCCATACCTATCGGCAAAGTTTTTATATACGGCAAGACGAAAAAGTATACCGCAAAAATTAACGCTATGCCGATAACTGCGCGGAAGATTTTTTGCGAAAATTTTACGTTCGATTTAAAATTTATGAATCGCCGCTCAAAGTCCAAACCGATTAAAATTCCAATGAAAGTTCCAATGTTGCCTATCGCGTCTTTTATCGCCGTGTTCGGGTCCAATATAATTTTGCCGTCTATGTAGTCGACGGGGTAGGACTTCAGCGTAAAGTAAGCCGTCATAATAAGCGCCAAAACTATTACCGCGCAGGTGAAAATATTTTCATTGCGTTCACTGTCGCCGATAAGCCACATCAGCTTATCGATTAAAACAATTAAAATCGCCGTTAAAATTATTGAAAATAAAACGTCGTCCACCGTATGTAAGCCAAAAAAAACTCTCGTAAAGGCAGTAAGTAAAATCACCGCCACGCAGATAACGGCTAAAATAGGAAACTTTCTGCCGTAAACATAAGCCACGCCGCCGTAAGATGCCGTTGCAATGTTGTTGTTGCCGCTGGGGAAAGCGTAGCTGTGTGACGCATCAAGCATTGCCGATTCTGCAGGGTGAATGTTTGAATCAAAGACATACGGATGATACACGCAGAGAGTATTTTTTAAAAAGGTATTCAGCAACCTGCCGAATGCGTAGACAATGAATAAAAATTTTCCGGTACGTTTATCAATGCACCAAAAAATTATTGCCGGTAAAAAAATTGTTGACGCGGCGCTACCGTCGGTGAAAAGCATAAAGAAATGCTCAACGTCTGTACCCAATTCGCCGCGCAGATTTTGTAGCCAAATTAAGTAATCCATAATAGCTGTTAGCCTTTAGCTGTCAGCTTTTAGCCGGTAGCTGTTAGCTTTTAGCGTTTTATTGCTAACCGCTAATTGCTAAAAGCCAATAGCTAATCGCTACTCCCTAAATTTACAACCAAGTTATCGTCCGAAATGTCCTCGACAAGTTCAAATGTAAGTTGCCGAAGTTTGACATTGGCGCTGACAAGACGCACGCGCACTTTGTCGCCGATATGAAAACTTTTTCCCGTCACATTGCCGATTAACGCAAATTCCGAATCGACATAAGTATAAAAATCGTCCATAAGCGTGGCGGCTCTTACAAGACCGTCAACGCCGTTTTCAAGCTCCACGAAAAAGCCGAAGTTTGTAACGCTGGAAATCACGCCGTCAAATTTCTGCCGCAGGAAAAATGCCATGTACTCGACAGACTTTAAGTCAACCGCCTCACGTTCAATTTCAACTGCACGCCGCTCCATGTCGGAAGATTTTTTAGCCGCGTCGTCAAGCCGTTTCGCAAGCGTCGAAATTTTATTCGGCGTCTCCAAACTTGCCCTTAGCATTCGGTGTACAATTAAATCGGGGTAACGGCGAATCGGCGAAGTGAAATGTGTGTAAAACTGCGCGGCAAGTCCGAAGTGTCCGAGATTTTCAACGGCGTAGCGTGCTTGTTGCATTGAGCGCAGTGCGAAGGTCGACACAACCTTTTCAGCGGCATGGTCTTTAATCTGTTCAAGAATCTGTTGGAAATTTCGCGGCTGAATATTTTTTTCATCGGCGGCAACGTGCAAGCCGAAATGTGCCAGCAGACGATTAAAAATTTCAATCTTGTCAGCGGCGGGTTTTTCGTGTACGCGATACAGCGCGGGAATTTTTTGCCTAATCATATGCTCGGCAACCGTTTCATTCGCGGCAAGCATACATTCTTCAATGATATTTTCCGCAACGCCGTTAATCTTCTTCCACATTCGGACGGGGCGTTCTTCGTCATTGAGTTCAATTTTAATTTCCGGCAAGTCAAAATCTATCGCGCCGCGTTCGTGCCGAATTTTTTTGCGCAGTTTGTAAATCTCAAAAAGCGTATTGATATTGTCCGCGCAGTTTGAAAGCTCGTCCGTGTCGCCGTCAATAAACTTTTGTACCTGCGTGTAGCTAAGACGTTTAAACACATGAATGACGGTGGGAAAAATTTTGTGCGCAATAATTTTACCCGCGTTGTCAAGTTTCATTTCACAAGCCATAGCAAGACGGTCAACGCCGGCGTTAAGACTGCAAATACCGTTTGAAAGTTCAACCGGCAACATCGGTACCACGCGATCAACGGGATAAATGCTGGTGCCGCGTTCAAAGGATTCACGGTCAAGCGCGGTATGAGGCTTAACGTAGTGACTGACATCGGCAATGTACACGCCTAAAAAATATCCGTCATCAATTTTTTTGGCAAAAACGCCGTCATCAAGATCTTTGGCATCTTCGCCGTCAATCGTCACGATTTTTAAATCTCGTCTGTCAATTCGCCGTGCAATTTCATCAGCACTTGGAGAAGTTTCAAGCCGTGACGCCTCTGCCAAAACTTCATCGGGAAATTTTTCAAAGACTCCGTGACTTCTTAAAATCGCGGTAATTTCACTGCCGACATCTTTTTCAGCGTCTATAACTTCTAAAATTTCGCCGCTACATTTTTTCCAGTCCGTAATCTGCACGACAACTTTAGCGTGACGCCGCTTTACATCGTGCCAATACTTTTTATCGTCGCACCTGACGTGAATTTCCAAATTAAATTTATCGTCCTCCGGCTCCGCCCAAAAAAATTTGCCGCGATTTTTCAGATGACAAATAAAAATATTTTTTCCGCGTTCAATGACTTCGACAACTTCACCTTCGCGCTTTTCGCCGTAGTCTGAAGTAATGCGAACATTCACTCGGTCGCCGTGCATTGCCGGTCCCACATCTTCCGCCGCAATGAAAATATCCTTGCCGCCGTCCTCCGGCGTGACAAATGCAAAGCCGCGCAGATTGACGCTGATTTTACCGGTGACGTAGACGGGATTTTTTCTTAATTTGGGGTCGACAACGTACCAATCATCGTAATTGTCGAAAAAATTTTTGCGTCTACTCATTGCAAAGATACGACGGCGAATTTTGCCGTTGCCTCCGCAGTTACCACGTCATCAGCCGTTGTAACCGTTGCTTTCATTGTGATAATGTGTTGGCGCTGGGATTCTTTCCACGCTGAAATTGTAAGCTCTTGTTGCACGGGCGTAGGGTGGCGGTAACGAACTTCAAGGCGTCCTGTCATAGCCTGTTCGTCATAAAATTCTTTTATGTAGGTACACATCGCCTCATCAAGCATCGTCGCCACAATGCCGCCGTGAGCCGCGCGTTCGTATCCTTCATATTCACGCGCCAAAGTTTTTTTAGCCGTGACTTTTTCGTCTTCTTTTGAAAAATTTAAATGCAAGCCGACGGGATTTTTTTCACCGCAGGCAAAGCAGTAATCATCTGTGTTTTGTGCCATAGTTTATCCTTTCTAGATTTTAGCTTTTCATCCTTAATTCTTCATTACATAAAAATTCCAAAACTTTTTCAAATATAAAATCCCGCCCGTCAGTAAGCGGGATTAAGTGTCCGCCGTTTGAAACTTTTATAAGTTGCACCGACTTTGACGCTACGGCATTTAATAAAAACTCCGCACTTTCAAATTTCGCCGTGTGATCGTTTTCAGCGTGCATAATCAAAAGCGGCGTTTTAATTTCCGGCAGAAGTTTTTTCACTTCGTCAAGCAACGTCAAAAATTCGTGTACGCATACAAGCGGAAATTTTCTGTACGTCTTATTGACGGCAGGCGGGACATTCTTTAACTTTTTGCGCGGCTTTACTATGAATAAACCTGCACACTCACTGCGCGGCGGCAACGTTTCAATGTGGAAATCGTCGCTTATGAAAATCGGCGCCGACAGCGTGACTATTTTGTCAACCGGTTTAACTGCGGCAAGTTTTAAAGTTAAAAGCGCGCCCATTGAGTGACCGACGACAAAAATTTTATCGCAGAAATTTTTCAAAATTGCATAGCCGTCAAGTACCGAGTTAAACCAATCGCCGGCATTTTTGCGGCTTAAATCTTTTTCATTGGTGCCGTGACCTTCAAGGCGTACGCCTAAGACAGTGAACCCTGCGCGGTTTAAAAATTCGCCGAGCGGCAAAAGTTCAGCAGGTGAACCGGTAAATCCGTGAATAAGCAACACGCCGACTTTTCCGCCGCCAAAAAAAAACGGCTCAGCACCTTCAATTATCAACGTGAAAATTCATCCCTTTTTTAGCGTTTAGCTGTTAGCCGATAGCATTAATCACGAAGTCATTTTTGCAATGATAAGCGTGATAATGCCGAAAAGTATTCCCAGCACTACGGTGGCGCGTGCCAAAAGCGCGTCCATGCCGCGAACTTTGCCGGTAAAGACCGTGTCCGAGCCGCCGTCCATTCCGCCCATACCTGCCGACTTTGCCTCTTGACCGAGTATAACGCCGATAAGCGAAATTGCAACTATCGCGTCCAACACCATTAAAAACGTCAACAAAATTATCAACTCCGATTAATCGCTTTAAAAATTTTTCAGCGATTATATCACACGTTGTAAGGTTAGGGAAGAGCCTGGAGCTTAGAGCTTAGAGATTGGAGATTTTAGCCCAAAAGTTGAATCGCGGCATTAATCACGTCGGCAGGCTTAATGTTATGCAGACAATTCGGCGCCGGGTATGACGGACATTTTTCAGGCGGAATTTTGCACGGACAGCACGGCTCATTGCTTGAAAGTGAAATTGCGTTTGGATTAAGTGGACGCCAGCGAGTTACGGGAGTACAGCCGAAAATTGTAATCATCTTAACGCCGGTAGTTGCGGCAATATGCGCGGAACCCGTGTCCACCGTGATAAATAAATCCGTGCGTCGAAAAATTTCCGCCAAGTCTGTGAGTGACGTTTCGCCGCAAAAATTGTAAACCTCAGCGTGCATACCGCTCATAACTTCAGCGGCGTAATCTTTATCGGCAGGTGCACCTACAATGAAAAATTCCGCGTCGTACCTTTCTGCAAGCGCGTTGACAGTTTCAACAAAGTATTCTTTAGCCCAAGTCTTAAGCTCAAAAGTTCCCTTGACGCAGAGTGCGATTTTAAATTTTTCACGCGGAAAGTAGGCAAGCAACTCTTTAGCCTTAGGCGAAAAAGTTTTTGGAAATTGCGGCGTGCCGTGACCGTCGATATTAAAAAATTTGCGTACAATTGCTTGATACGTTTCAGCCTGATGAGTTTGATTAAGGTCGTGCGTAATGTCCACAATGTCAGTGTAAAGAATCGTGACGCGACTTTTGTTGTCATCAAAGACTTTAGAAGGTCCGACGCGAACGGGTATGCCGGACATAAAAGTTAAAAGCGCAGGTCTTAGTTTGCGGTCGAATGAAATCGAAAGGTCAAACTTCCGACTCCGAATTTCATTAATCATTTGGCGCATCTGCTTAAACGTGCTGACTTTCGGCTTGTAGTCAAAAACTATCACGTCGTCAATTACGGGGTTGTCAATCACCGCGTCTTTAACAACGGCTTTAACCAGCGCCGTAATTTTTATGTAGGGAAAAGTTTTTTTGATTAAGTCAAGCGCGGCAGTTGTAAGTACCACGTCGCCCAAATTTACAAGCATATTCACCAAAATATTTTTATATTTCATTTACAGTGAAACTTCCTCATTCTAAATTTTTAATTCTTAATTCTAAATTCTTAATTCTCCGTGACGTGTTCGTTTTCCTTACCGAAGTACCAAAGTTTAACGTACTTTGCCATAGTGTAAAAGTAGTGAAAGAGTGAGAGGATAAAACCGATTCTGCCGTCAAGAAAGCCGCCGCGCAGAAAGTACATGCGAAACGCCGCCCAAAACGGATGCGCTATCATATCAAAAAAGCTTGCGCGTTTACCTGCGTCGAACATTTTTTTTGCGGCAAGCGTCGTATAGACATTGAATTTGCCGAAATAATGTTCCCAATCGCGATAAGGATAGTGGACGAGGTATTTTGACTTCGGCAAGTCAACTTCCTTGCATTGGTGACAAATTTTTTGATGTACCAGCCCCGTGACGTACGTACCTGCCTTAGGCAAAAGACGCGTCACGTAATCGGGAAACCATCCGCCGTGTTTTAGCGGTTGACCCCAAAAATAGCTTAACCGTGCAACGCGGTAGGCAAAATTTTTATCGTCACCGCGCAGAATTTTTTTTATTTCTTCGGCAAGTTCCGGCGTAACTCTTTCATCGGCGTCAAGAATGAAAATCCAATCGCAGGCGGCTTGCTTTACTGAAAAATCCTGTTGCGAACCCCAATCACCGTTCAAAGCGCGCTGAATGACACGTGCGCCGAGACTTTTGCAAATTGCCGCCGTGTTGTCCGTGCTGAAATCGTCAATTACCAAAACTTCGTCGGCAAAATCTTTTACGCTGTCGATACATGCGCCGATAAATTTTTCTTCGTTCTTCGCCAAAATTAAAACGGAAAGTTTAGCCATTATCTAATACCTGTTTCCTAAAAACTAATACTTAAAAGCTAATCGCTAACGGCTACCGGCTAAATATCTTTTGGCAAGAATTTCGGCAACGATATTGTCAACCGGCACCGGCGGCACTTGCATTGACACGGGCAAAAGTCTGCGCCAACCGCGTGGCGGGTTTTGTACCCAATATTCGCGCCTTGCCTCTTCGGTAGTAAATTTTTCGTCGATTACTTTAACCGGTAATTTTATCGCACGAATTTTTTTCTCCGCGTCAACGTGCGTCGTACCGTTGCCCAAAATTACCTGTTCAATTTCAAACTGCGCGGCAAGTTTTTCTATCGCCGTGTCAAAATTTTCAGTAGGGATAACTTCACTGAATTTCACTTCGCCGGCAGAACTTAAAACTGCAACGCCGCATTTATCTCTGCCGGGATCTACGCCCATTATCATTAAAAATTTTCCTTATTAAGCCTGTAATTTTACCACAAAAAAAGTAGAGGGCAGAAATCCTTAAGGTAGTTCTGCTCTCCAACGTTGTACAAAATTTTTATACGAATTACAATTCTGCCCAAGAAAAAGGACCGAGAGACGCGATACCGGCTCTGCAAAATTCGCGTACCAAGTAATATTGGACGGTGTTTTTCATAAGAGGATATTTGAACTGCGCGGGGTGGAAGAAATCCAAAATCATTTTGTCGCCCCAGCGATAAACGTCTTTTGAGCCTGTTGTCAGTTCATCTTTATAAAAGACAAAATCGCGCTTACGTCTGACTTTGCCTTCTTCATCTTCGGGACGCTTGCCGGTTACGCAGTAAAAAGTATTGCAACAAAGAATTATGTCGGGGTTTATAAGTTCAATTTCTTTTCTAAGTTCTGTGGCATCTTCATGGGCAAAATTTTTAAGCATTTTATAATCGGGAACAAGTTGACCGTCGCTTTTTTTCACGTTGACAATGGCGATAGCGCGTATCAAATCATCTTTTTGCTTAAAGATAGGTTTTTTCACGTACGGTACGGGATCAAACATGGCGTCATAAACTGCTTGCACCCATACGGCAAATTTAAACATTAACGCCGTGAAAGCGCCTCTGTTATTCCACATTTCGGCAAGATCTACGCCGTCGGGATTTTTCTCGACATTTGCATAACCGCCTGCCTCCGGCATAAGAAAACAAATTTTCGGCTCTTGTATATTCCATTTATCGGGATTTACTATTCCGTCGCGGACAAATTTACCGTAAGGCGGCTCGTGCGTAACTCCGTAAGGTTCACCGGTAGAAAGTTTTTTTGCGTGCTTTTCTGCCCATTTATCAAAGAGCTTTTCCAATTTCGGCGTCTGATAGCCCATAATATACGCCCCCCAATTCTATTTGAAAATTTTCACATTGAATTTTCGCACAAAAACTTTATCGCGTCAAGAAAATTTTTGTTAAAAGGTTAACGAATAAGTTTTAGCCGTAACTAAAAAATTTTAGCCGTAACTAAAAAATCGGTGAAGAAAAACTCCACCGA
>CAMJNB010000033.1 GCA_946407175.1 uncultured Selenomonadales bacterium
CGTGCAGCAGCTTGACGAGTTGCATGCCCAACTGCTCCAATCGCCAAAATTCCCCTTCTACAGCAGCGAATACTATAAGGTGCTGCCATTCATCGTAGAGTTGCGCAACAGGGGCAGCAAGGACTTTTTCTTTATCGACAACAAAGACTGCCTTCTTTTTAAACATCCAGCTTACGCAACCGTTTTCACCTAAATTGCCGCCGTGCTTTGTAAAAATGTGGCGAATGTTCGCGGCGGTACGGTTACGGTTATCAGTCAAAATATCGAGCATTAACGCCGAGCCGCCGGGTCCATAGCCTTCATAAGTAATTTCTTCGTAGTTGGAAGTATCGGACGCGCCGAGACCTTTTTGTATCGCGCGGTTGATATTTTCTTTCGTGACGTTGTTTGACTTCGCCTTAGACAGCGCAAGTTTAAGACGCATATTGCCGGTAGGATCTGCGCCGCCCATTTTTACGGCGATTGTAATTTCACGGCTGATTTTCGTCGTCATGGCGCCGCGTATTGCGTCGTTGGCACCTTTCTTTCTTTTAATCGTTGCCCATTTTGAATGTCCTGACATATTATCTTCCTTTCTAAATCTAAAAATTTTTTATGACTTTATGTAATAATAACTTAGAAATGTATTCAAGTAAAATCAGCCTAAAAACGGGGGGGGGGGGAGATGAAATTTTTTATTGCGGGATATTGTTCGCCGTCAAAAATTTTTCCCGACGTTGTAACGGCAGTTGCGAGTTCATTTCTAAGATAATCATCTTCAATATTTAATCTGATTAAAATTTTATTCCAAATATAAAATCCTTCTTCAAACCGCTTATGCATTAAAAAGAGCCGCGCAAAAATAATAAACTTTTCGATAGGTATGGCATTTGTATTTAAAATTTCTTCTGTAAGTGAAAGTGCATGCTTATAATCATTTTTCATTAAGTAAGCATACGCCAAAAAGTATACGTAATTAGGATGAAGTGTCGGATAAATTGAATTTTTAAGCGTGTCTTTAAAATAATCTATAACTGCGGAATATTTTTCGGCATTAATAAGCTCAACAAATCGCGATACTCTTTGATTGATATCAAGCAATATTTCTTCCTGCGAAGGATTAGGCTCAACTGATTCCGTGATATCTTCAAGCGGCAACATAATTTTTGGGTGAACAAGCGGAAAGTCCATTTCTTCATCAATATAAAACGCATGCTTGTCAAATGAATTGGCGGTATGTGTCGCATCCGATCTGAAACCTATGTTTCTTATCATATTTACTTTGGGGACAATGTCCAAGCCGTGATTTAAATAATTCGCCAAACAGAATTGATAATCCCACGTATTAACTCTGCCTTCGTAAGTCGCTTGAAATGCGTTAGAAAGTTCGACGTACTCTTTTGGCGAAAGGATTCTTTTCAAGTATTTATTTTTTCTGCACTCTTGCCAAAGCGTCATGTTAATATCAGTTAAATTCCAAGCGCGTTTCCATGTTGCCCAACCCCACATATAGAGCCGAGAGACAAAGCCGTAACTTTCTTTGATATCGTTCAAGACATTGTGATTTGAACCGGATATCACGGTAACGCGCGTGTCGTAACGATATCTTTCAAGTAATTCTTGACAAAAGCGAAAAAAACTTTGTGAAGGCAAACAATCATCTTCCAAAATTATCGCCTCGTCAACATTTTCAAAAACCCAACTTATTCCGGAGTATACACGGTTTTTACAGCCCATATTTTTTTCGGCAAAATTTGTATGCACGTCGCACTGCCAGTCAATCATATTTGTAACGGCGCGGCATTGTTCGCATTTTTCCGCCTCACCGATTCTGTCTTCACGCGCTCCGTCGGCAATGATAAACAACTTTTCAGGCTTAGCTTGACGTATTCTTTCAAAAACTTTTAAGGTGACATCGGGGCGATTGAATATGATAAATGCAACGGGCGTAGTGAGTTTAAATTCCATAGCTTGAACCTCTGCCTTTACGCTGATAAACGCTTTTTAAAATATTCTATCGTAGCTTTCAAGCCGTCTTCAAGTTGAACTTTAGGTTGCCAATTAAGTTTTTCCTTAGCCAAATCAATGCACGGACAGCGCTGTATCGGGTCGTCGGCAGGCAGGGGACGGTAGACTATTTTTGATTTACTGCCGGTAAGTTTAAGTATAATTTCTGCAAGCTCGGCAATGGTAGATTCGTGCGGGTTGCCGATATTTACGGGACCGGTGAAATTTTCCGTTTTCATCATTCGGACAATGGCGTCAATTAAATCGTCAACGTAACAAAAACTGCGCGTCTGACTGCCGTCGCCGTAAATGGTAATGTCTTCGCCGTTTAGCGCCTGAACAATGAAATTTGAAACAACGCGACCGTCATTTTCAGTCATACGCGGACCGTAGGTATTAAAAATTCTTACAACGCGAATGTCAACTTTGTGCTGTCTGTGATAGTCAAAGAAAAGTGTTTCGGCGGTACGTTTACCCTCGTCGTAGCAAGCGCGAATGCCGATAGGATTCACGGCGCCGCGATAATCTTCGGTTTGCGGGTGAACTTTCGGATCGCCGTAAACTTCGGAAGTACTTGCCTGTAAAATTCTGGCACCGTTTCGCTTAGCAAGTCCCAAAGTGTTAAGCGCGCCCATGACGCTGGTCTTTATCGTGCGTACGGGGTCGTGCTGGTAATGTACGGGGCTGGCGGGACAGGCAAGGTTGAAAATCCAATTCACCTCCGCATACACCGGCTGAATTATGTCATGGCGCATAAGTTCAAAATTGGGATTGCTGAACAAGTGCGCTATATTTGCCTTCGTGCCGGTGAAAAAATTGTCGCAACAAATAACTTCATTGCCTTCATTGAGAAGACGTTCGCAGAGGTGGGAACCGAGAAAACCGGCGCCGCCTGTAACTAAAACTTTGTTCATTAAAATATTATCGTCCTTTCGTTTAGTGAATAGTTAATAGTTAATAGTTAATAGTGGTTTTACTAATTCTACATTCTTAATTCTTAATTCGTTCTCACGTCATTTGACGCTTGACTAAGTTTGAAAAAATACCGCCCTTAGCAACAAGCTCCTCAAAGCCGCCTTGCTCCACAATTTTTCCCGCGTCCATAACAAATATCTTATCACATTGGCGAATGGTTGAAAGTCTGTGCGCCACAATAATTCTTGTAGCGTGCAGGTTATTCAAGCTCCTTGTAACAATAGCTTGAGTGCGGTTATCCAATGCGCTTGTTGCCTCGTCGAAAATTAAAATTGAAGGTTTAGTGACCAATGCGCGGGCAATTAAAATTCTCTGCCGCTGACCGCCGGAAATATTGCTTGAACCTTCAGAAATGACAGTCTGCATACCCATAGGCATCATTGCAATATCTTCTGCGATACCTGCCGCCTCTGCCGCTTGCCATGCGTCGTCCTGCGTCAAGGCATTTGTACCTATAATGTTCGTGAAAATATCGCCTTGCATAAGCTGACCATTCTGCAACACCACGCCCATTTGCGTACGTACGGACGGCATATTCAATTCGGATAAGTCTTGACCGTCATAAAGAATGGCACCTTTGCGCGGCGTCTCAAAACCTAAAAGCAGTCTTACCAATGTAGATTTACCGCAACCTGATTTACCGACGATAGCGACGTTTTCACCGGCAGAAACTTTAAAGCTGATATCGTGCAACACGTCCCTGCCTTTTTCGCCGTAGCCGAAAGTTAAGTTGCTGACTTCAATCGCGCCGGAAAGTACGCCCGCGTCCATTTTATCGCCGACACTTTCGGGAACTTCTTCCAAAATCGGCTTTAAATTCTCAATGTGCGGCTGAATTTCAAAGTACTGCGCGACGAGAGGGATTACGCCGTTCAATGTGCCGTTAAAAGAAGTGAAAGCCGCTTGAAAGGCTATGAATTGCGCGTAGGTTATGCCTTGAATCTGTTCTCCGTTGGGACCGATTTCATTAATGCCGTAAACCGCAATGTAGTACAGTAGCATTGAAAGTATAAACGGCTGAACACTGCCGATAATCATGTTGTAGTTGCCGAGCCAGCGCAGTTTTAAACTCCAATTCCAATGCTCACCGAAAACCTTTGACCATAACAAAAACGCTTGCTTTTCGGCGCCGTGTTCGCGAAACTTCGCAAGACCGGAAAAAATCTGCTGAATCATACCGGAAAGCCTGTTGCCGGTGCCAATCATTTTGCGCTGTATTTGCAAGGTACGCCAATAAAATCCCGCCGTGATAAGGCAGTATACAAACCAAACCGCAACTGCCGCCGCAGTAAGCTTAAGGCTGTAGTAGCACATTAAAAATATGCTCCAAAATGAAAATACAAAGCCGAATAAGCCGCCGATAAATTCAGGACTGACAAGCCCCTTTATGACGCCCATACCACCCATTCTGCTGGCAAGTTCACCGGACGTATACTTTCTGAAAAACGTCGTCGGCAAGTGTAAAAGTCTGCCCCACAATGCCGATTCCGTCGCCATATCAATTTTTGTCGTAATACGCATTACCGCAATATTTCGGACAATGCCGAGCGACGCCATTGTAAAGCTTGTAATGAAGGTAACCTGCGTGACGGTGGAAAGCCCGCTGTAGTCGAGATTCGGTATTATGTCTTGAAAAATTGTTTCCGTGACAATCGGCATTATCAGCGGGATTAAGCCGGAGAAAAGTGAAATTAGTATAACCGTTTTGTAGTCGGCAAACCAACATTGCTTGAAAATAAATTTAAGCAAATCAATGATGCCCAACTTTCGAGTAGGAAAACCGGCGTAGCATGCAAAGGCGTCTTTTTGCAATTTCGCGGCAACGTTATCATCAATGTTAATGCCGTTGGGATTTTTTTTCGTGACAACCTTGTAACTGCTGGGTGAAGTCGGTACAAACGCCGCCAACTCTTTGTCGTCGCCGTAGTATCCGATAATGACGCCGCTGTCCTTTTTATGCCAATCCTTTTCAAGCGTGATTAGCCGCATTTGCATATTGCCCTTTTGCATAAGGCGGCGAATGATTCGGATTTGATCAAGCTTGCGTGTAAGCTCCGGCGCAATTTTTATGTTATCCGTCGGCATATTCAATGCTGCGGCGGCGGTATGAACGATAAAGGTAACCTCTTCAAGCTTATCGGCGCCGCGCACGTCGTCGGCACCTTCGCTGAAAGGCGTATTCTCTTCGCCGAGCAGGTTGGCAATGGAATTTTGAACCATACGCTCTTGATTTCGCGCACGAACTCTTACACGGCGGGTAAATCTTCTGTCTTCGGACGTGAATCGCATACCGAGCAGCATTGAAAAAATTTCTTCATTGTCGCGAAATTCGTTAAGTAAATCTTCCAATGAAGTTTCCTTGCCGTTTAAAACAGTACCGTCACGCCACGCGATAACCTGTTCGTCGCCTTTATCAGCCAAAAGCGTAAGCCATGATAAATTTGAAAGGTAGCCGAACCAATCACGCATTAACCGTTGCAATTCGCCTAAGTGCATCTCGTCGAAATGCAGTATCTCAATCTCCGAATCTTCAAGCGCATAAAGTAACGTGTCAACCGTTTCAAATTCATCGAGTGACGGAAAAGCCGCGCCGCCTACGCCGATTTCTGCCAAAAATTGCTGACGAAATGACGTTTTGCCGAAAACATTTGTATTGTCATCAGTCGCCGAGTAAACCTCAATTTTACCCTTCCGCACGATTGCCAAAGATTCGGCATTTTCCAGCATAAATCTTTCCCCTGCCGATAATTTAATAAGAAGGGGCGCTTTTTTTGTTAAATCAACTTTATTCGTCGACACTGTCTTCCTCCGCGCTCCTTTCTTCAATCAATCGGCGGTAGGGTCCGTCGTGTTTCATCATTTCTCTATGCGTGCCGCGTTCGACAACCACGCCTTGTTGCAACATGATAATTTCATCGGCGTCACGAATGGTTGACAGTCTATGCGCTACGATTAGGCAGGAGCAACCGCGCCGCCTTATGTTTTCAAGTACAATCTGTTCAGTCATCGGGTCAAGCGCACTCGTCGCCTCGTCCAACACCAAAATGGAAGGGTTATTAGCCAATGCACGGGCAATTTCCAATCTCTGACGTTGTCCGCCTGAAAAGTTCAATCCGCCTTCAGAAACCTGCGCGTCGTAACCGCCCTCAAGTTGCATAATGTCATCGTGTATGCAAGCGTCCTTAGCCGCCTGTACCACGTCACTTTTTCTTACCGAGTCGTCAAACAGCGTCAAATTTTCGGTAATGGTGCCGGTAATTTGAAAAACATCTTGGTCAACGCAGGAAAGTGAATTGACAATAACAGAGCGCGGAAGGTCACGTCGCGGCGTACCGTCAAACAGCACTTGCCCCGACCACTCTTCATAAATGCCGGTGACAACTTTCGCAACGGTGGATTTACCGCTGCCGGACGCACCTACAACCGCTACCCAATGTCCCGGCTTTACGTGCAGGCTGAATTTATTTAACAGCGGCTTTTCAAGTGGACTGTAGCCGAAGTCAATATCTTTCAATTCCAATTCGCCGCTTAACCTCTTAATGTCACCGGTCTTAACATCTTCGTCCTTGCAGTTCAAAGTATCAATCCCGTAACGTCGCACGTCGTCAAGGCGTTGCATTTGCATTTCGGTTGATTGCAACGTCGAGCCTAAGCTGAGCAAGGCGTTTACCGGAGCTTGAAAACTTGCCATTAAACTTTGAAAAGCCATGAACATACCTGCGGTTAATGCGCCGTCCATAATTGAAAATCCACCCAGCGTCATAATCAGCGCGCCGTTCAGACCTCCCATAAGCGTCGGCAAAATCGTAGCAGTCATTGACCAAAGTGTCACGTCTTGACTGCCGGACAAAACCTTTGTCTGATAACCCGCCCATTTCGTGAAAAAGTCAGCTTCATTGCCGTTAGCTTTAATCGTTTCAATCATCTGCAGACCGTTCATAGCCGTGCCGTACTCTTTGCCCGCGTCCTGCTGAATTTTCATGTTTAAATCGGTTAAATGTCTGCGCAGTGCAAAAAATACAATTAAGTCGATAGCTGAAAAAGCCACGCCGATTAGCGTTAAAGTCACGTCGTATTGCAGGAGTAAAAGCAGGTAGAAAATCGCTACGAAGAAATTCAGCGCCGCCAATGCCGCAGGACCGGAAAGTACCGCTGCGATTGATTCATTGAACCCTACACGGCTTGCAACTTCCGCCGCGTAACGTTGGTGGAAAAATTCCATAGGCAAGCGCAGTAAGTGCCAGAAAAAGCTTGACGAATCAGCAAGCGTCAATTTCCTCTGCCAACGTGTCAAAATTACCGCCTGCAACCACGTCATTATGCCGCTGATTAAAAATGACACGGTCATTGCCAACATAAAATTGAACATCCAGTCAGGGTGTTTTTTAGTTAGAATGTCGTCCAAAAAAATTTGACTTAATACCGGCGCCGCGAGCCCGGGTATTATTAATCCGAAGTTAAGCAGGAGTATGAAAAGCGCCGACCATTTATCTTGCAACAATTTTGCGTAGACGGCTTTAAAAATATTGTAACGGTGACCTTCCGGCTTAAAATCTTCACCGGGTACAATGTTAAGCGCAACGCCGGTATAAGACGTGCGAAATTCTTCAAGCGGCACGGTACGTCTGCCCATAGCGGGATCGTTCAAGTACGCCGTGTCGCCTTTAATACCTTCAAGAACGACGAAGTGATTAAACTCCCAGTGAATTATAAGCGGGTACATGCCGACTTCAATCAGCCTGTCGACGCTCCACTTGTAGCCGTTCGCCTTACAGCCGCGATTTCTGGCCGCACGAATTACGCAACTTGCCTTTGAGCCGTCGCGGTTTACGCCGCATTCTTGACGTAACTTTTCAAGCGGTATCCAAAGTTTATAGTGAGCAAGAATCATTGCCAATGACGCGGCGCCGCACTCGGTAGCCTCCATTTGCAAGACGGTAGGCACTTTGATTCTGTTTTTGCTTAGGAAAAAGCTTTTTATTCTTTCCAAAATTGACATTAAAAATTCCATTAAGTAATTCCTAATTTTTAATTCTTAATTCTTAATTAAATCTATCTGCTCCGCAACCACTGACTAAGCTTGTAGAAAACCTTTTCTATCGGCGGCTTTCTGTCAATTATGATTGAACCGCTACAAAAACTTCCTGCCGTTATCGGCTTATGTTCACCGACAACAGAAGTCCAAAGGTAGCCTGATTCTGAAGACGGGTCTTTTACAAGATCGAAAGTCACTTCCATAACCGCGCCTTTATTCGCCTGTAAGACAAACTGCGCAAGTTGCTGATTGCCTAAGTGAAGTTGAAGACTTTGCGGCGTCAAGGGATATTGCGAAACGGTACGAACAACGCCGATTAAACTGCCTGCCTGTGACACGTCGACGCCGTTAGGTGCAAGCTGAATCGTCATATTCGGTTGAACGCGCTTGCCTTTGTCAAGCGGAATGTAAAGCAGTCCCAAAAGTTCATCACGGTTTTGCGTCAAGCGAACACTGCAAATAGGCGTTCCCGCACTTACCAAACTGCCTTCGGTTACCATAACTTCATCAATAATGCCGTCATAATCGCTGTAAATATCCTGCGCAACGTCTTGCTGATATTTTTTCGCGTCATATTGATAAGCCTGCCGCATTGCATCACGATCACTGGCCGCAAGTCCCATACCGTATTGAGCCATTCTGGTATCGGCAATTTGTTCCGCCTGCTCCATATGTGCGATAAGCTGACCTTTTCTAACGTTATTACCAGCTTTAACGTAGAGCCTTGAAATTTTTCCCGTTGCAACGTGCGAAATGTTCATAACTCCTGCCGAATCCATAATCATACCGACGCCCTCAGCCTTAACCGTGAAAGCGCCGTAGATTGACCAAAGCAC
>CAMJNB010000034.1 GCA_946407175.1 uncultured Selenomonadales bacterium
TTATAATATCGATTAAATGATTGCAAAAAAATGGCGGAGGGGGTGGGATTCGAACCCACGGTAGCTTTTGACTACACTTGATTTCGAGTCAAGCACCTTGAACCGCTCGGACACTCCTCCGAATGCAGGAAAGTCTATCACAAAAAATAAAATTTGGCAAGCATTATTTTTGAACCCAAGCTTTTTTGTCATAAGCCCAATTACCGCCGTCAGCAAAAGCAAAAGTTGGCGCGCCGGAAATACTTTCTAAAGTTAAGCTGTAGTCGCCGTTGGCAAATTCCAATTTCAAGCCGCCGCCTTTAAGTGATTCAGTGTTGGTAAGCGCGGAAATGGAAATATTGAAAAGGTTAATGGTGTCGTTATCGGACGCGCCGATAATTAAATCGTGTCCTTCGTATTGACCGCAGAAGAAATTTTCAGCACCGGTGCCGCCTATCAAAGTGTCGTTTGAATATCGCCCGTTGCCGCCCCAAAGTGACGAATTGCCCGCGCCGCCTAAAATTTTTATATTGCTGTCATTAGCGCCTGCAAGTTGATTGTCACCGGTTGATTCGGACGCATCAATATTCGTTATCTCGTAATAACTTTGACCGTGACTGCCGTCAAGCCAAATCATATTTCTTCGCGAATCGTCAACTTTCAAAGTGTTATCCGGCGCACCGCCCATAAACAGATTTATACCTGCGTCGTAGGTTAAAGTATTTGAATTGAAGTGGTCACCGATTTTTGCACGGCTGATATTTGTAGCGTCGGTTGAATACTGAATTTCATTGTCAACGCTGTATTCTGTAGGTATGAGCAACTCTTCACTGGTAGACATTACAATATGCACGGTGTTATTGTCACGGTAAGCGCGATCAATGCCGCCGTTGTAAAAATTAATTACATCGGAATTGTCGGCGGAACCGAAGACAAAATTTCTTATAAAGTCCGTGCCGTCATTCATACCGTACCAAAACATATCTCTGCCGTTGCCGCCGTACATTGTATCGTAATTGCCGCTGCCGCCCCAAATCGAATCTCCGCCTTGTCCGGCATAAATGACATTATCGCGCAGATTTCCTACCAACGTCCTTTTGCGCGTTGAGTTTCGTGCATCAAGCGTCTTGGCAGAAATATTTCTGTAAGTTGTCGTCCTATTTATTTCGTCCGTACCCATAAGCCAAACGTTTCGCGTGTATTGGTCTGAAACATAGACAGTGTAATTGTCGTAGCTTATGCCTGCGGGAATTGCCGACATATCTTCCGTGTAATTTGAAATGACCGCGCCTAAGTACGAAGATTGCAAACTGTCATCAACAAATCTCACGGCGGTGGCATATACAACGTCATCAATGTTAGTCACGCCTTGCAAAGTCACTCTCAATTTTTCCGAATCGCCGGTTAAAACGATATCGGTATAATTTCCCTGCGAATCCGTTAAAATCGAATAGATAAAGTAGCCTGTATCTTCGGTGAAACATAAATGCGCAGTAGAGGAAAAATCTGTTATCAGTGCCTCAATTCTGTATCCGGTGACGGTTGAAAGTTCCTCAAGCTCTGAAGTCAATGACGTATTGAAAGAGAAAGTGTCGCGACCGTCGCCGCCTGTCAATGTTAAATTGTTAATAGAAAATATGGCGTCACTGGAGTTATTGTAAAGCTTAGCCATTATATAATCATCGCCGACATCGCCGTAAACAACGGCAGAATCGTGAATGATGGTGATATCGTCATTTCCGGCATTACCGCGTATTGTTGCTTCACCGTTTCCGCCGTTAGGACCGCCGGGAGTGTTGCCGCGACCGCCGCCGGGTGCCGTTGCGCCGCCGCTTGAAGGCAAAAATACCAGCGTGTCATTGTCATTGCCGCCGTAAATAAAGCCGCCGTTGCCGCGACTTGCTACGTAATCATTTCCGCCCAATGCAGAAATTGACGCGCCGTCGCCGCTTGAGCTTATCCAATCGGCATCTGACGTGCCGTTTATCGCCGCATTCGGTGCGCTTACTATAGTTGTCATTAATTTTTCCTCCAATCGAATCCGGCTTTTAACCTAATTTTTTATACTAATCCTATTTCATTTTATCGCCGAATTGTTCATTGCACTTAAAAATTTTTCAATGTTATTTTCAGGTAATTTTAACATAAATCTAAGGAATATTGACAAACTTTTAGAAATATTTTTGGCTTATTATTTATACGTTCTTTTGGTGCGAAAGTTAAGGCGGTGCGTGCTTTTATGTTCAGACTTTTAACGGCATGAAAAAATTTTCGTTGTTACAAAAGAAGTTATATGCTAAAATATTGCGAATAAAATTTTTAAGGAAGTGACTGTCATGAAGTGTCGACGGTGCGGCAAGGAGATAAATAATTCGACGCGTTGTAGTTTTTGCGGCTATGATAATGTTGAAGAAAGCAACGTCCGAGAAATGAGCAGTGCCGAAAAAAATTTTTATAACGGCGTGACGATTGACGTAAGCTCTGACGGTAAAAGTTACAATGACCGCAGAGAAAATGACTACACGAGTTATCAAAGTACCTACGTAAATTTCGATGGCGGTAATATACTTTTCAATCTTCTTTCCAAACTTATCGGCGGACTTTTCAGAGGCAGTCTTCTTGCAAAAATTATTGCCGTCGTAATTTTTCTAGCCTTCGCGGCATTTATGTTTTTCGTCGCACTGCCGATTTTCTTCGTACTTGTGGCAGGCTCCGTTGTAGTTTTGGTAGTCGTGCCTTATATAAAAAATAAATTTTTTGGAAGGCGATTAAAGTGAAAGGAAGGCAGTTAAGGTGAAAGCAACAGTACTTTTAAGCGGCGGACTTGATTCAACTACATGCCTTGCTATTGCCGTAGAAAAATATGGGCGTGAAAATGTCGTCGCCGTGTCAATTTTCTACGGTCAACGTCATGCACGCGAACTTGAAAGCGCAAAAAAAATCGCCGCGTACTACGGCGTTGAACATTATGAATTTGATGCCGCGCAGGTTATGACGTATTCTGACTCCGCGCTTATGAACTCGTCCGAAAAAAAGCTTGAACATTCAAGTTACGGCGAGCAGGTGAAAAAAAATCTGCGCGTCGATACATACGTACCTTTTCGCAACGGTTTAATGTTGTCAATGGCGGCAAGTTTCACCGACGGAATTTTTCACGGTGCCGACGCTGAAATTTTTATCGGCGTTCACCAAGATGACAGCGCGGTAAATGCGTACGCCGATTGCAGTGAAAATTTCATTCGTGCAATGGGTGACGCGATAAATATCGGTACTTACGGCAAAATAAAAATCGTCGCGCCGTTTGTAGGCAGGACGAAGGCTGATATTGTAAAAACAGGACTTGAATTAAATGTGCCGTATGAATTGACGTGGAGTTGTTACGAACGCGGCGAAGTTCCCTGCGGTAAGTGCGCCACCTGCATTGACAGAGCCGCCGCCTTTGCCGCAAACGGCGTTGATGACCCCGCGTTAAAGATTTAATCAGAAAGGACTTGAAATTTTAAAAATGAATTTAGACTTGGCAATTTTAATTCAAGTAGCCATAGGCGTCGCAATTTTGTACGCAATAAAAAAAGCATTGGAACTTCCGCTTTGGGTACTGAAAAACAGCATTGCGGGAGCGATAATGCTTTACATATTTAATTTGTTCGGTTTCTTCACGCTGAAAATAACCTTCGTACACTGCCTTATTGTCGGCGTGCTGGGAATACCGGGACTTATAGGACTGATAATTTATTTTTATCAAATTGTGCCGGAAGTCGGTCCGCTGCTCTGATTAAGCTGAAATATTTTAAGTCAACTAATTTTATAAGCTGAATAATTTTTTAAGCCGCCGAATCTTTTGTAAGAATCGGCAAATTTTTTTTCTCCTCATAATCAGACGAATCGGCGAAAATATATTGAAAGGCCTCTTCCGCCGTATCGACGGGATAAATTTTCAAGCCCAAGTGTCCCTTCGGAATGTCTTTTGCATTTTCTTTCGGTATGACAAGAGTTTTAATTCCCGCCTGTTTAGCGCCGTAAGCCTTTTCAAAAACGCCGCCTACCGGTCGAACTTTACCCTGCAACGAAATTTCTCCGGTAACTGCAACGTCCTGCCGAATTTTTTTGCCGGTAACCGCGCTGATAAGTGCCGACAAAATCGCCGTACCTGCGCTGGGTCCGTCAATATTGCCGCCGCCTATCACGTTAATGTGTACGTCATAATCGTGAATGTCCTTACCCGTAACTTGACGCAGTACCGATGCCGCATTGAACACCGAATCTTTAGCCATACTTCCCGCCGTTTCGTTAAAGCGAATCGTGCCTTTACCTTTTTCAGCAGGAAAAACTATCGCCTCAATCTCAATGACGGAACCTATAAAGCCGCTGACACCTAGTCCGAAAATGTGACCGACCGTCGCATTGGCGGACGCTTTTTTTGTCACGAATTGAAACAGGCGGCTGACCTGCGCGACTTCATAAATATGCTTTTTCAAAATTTTAACTTTCGCCGACTCATTCACCGTGTCATCTTCCAATGCAAGACTGTAGGCGTCGGCAAGAATGTTAATCGCCTTTCGCCCTTCAATGGTGTATTCGCTAATCGTTTCCGCAATGCCGTCATCAAGCTCCACGTTTAACTTTTCGGCGGCGTTTTTAACAATCTCAACAATATGCGCGGGCGTCAACGGTTCAAAGTAAATCTCCGCGCAACGTGAACGTAACGCAGGGTTAATGGAATGAGAATCGCGAGTAGTTGCACCGATTAACACGAAGTCTGCAGGCGCACCGTTTTCAAAAAGCATCTTCACATACGCGGGAACTTTTTCATCGGTCGGGTCGTAGTACGCAGACTCGAAATAGGCGCGTTTATCCTCAAGCACTTTCAGCAATTTATTCTGCAACATCATATCCATTTCGCCAATTTCATCAATGAACAAAATGCCGCCGTGCGCGTCCGTGACAAGACCGGGTTTAGGCTCCGGTACGCCGCTGTCAGCCAAAGATTTCTGCGCGCCTTGATAAATCGGGTCATGCACAGAGCCTAAAAGCGGGTTAGTCATATCGCGCGGGTCCCAGCGTAAAGTCGTGCCGTCAGTTTCGACAAAAGGCGCGTCCTCTGCAAAGGGGCTTGAATCAAGTTCGCGTACCGCCTCAAGTACCAGCCGTGCCGCAGTAGTTTTGCCGACGCCTGGCGGACCGTACAAAATTAAATGTTGCGGATAAGGTGACGCCAACTTTGCACGCAGGGATTTTACCGCGCGTTCCTGCCCTACAATTTCGTCAAGCGTCTTGGGACGTAAAAGCTCCATGACAGATTGCGTGAGGTGAACTTTTTCCAGCTTTTCAATTTGTTCACGCTTTTTGACATCGTGCGGCGATTCTGTTTCCGGTTTCTCTTCGCGCAGAATTTGCAGTTTAATATCCTTTAAATATTCTTGATGATCCTTTTCAAGCTTTTCTGTAACTTTGCGGTCGATTTTATCTTCAATCTGCCGCCGCGTTATTATGTCCGCCATTAATTCTGACAGCACGACTATTTCAGCTTGCATTTCTTTTTTAGTGGAAGGTACGGCGTTTAAAGTCGGATTTTCTTCCAAAATTCTACGCAGTGCCAAAAGTCTTTCGCCGGGATTTTCGGAGCGTAAATATCTCAACGCGTCCATTTTGCCGGCTTGAAGTACAAGCCTGTCCGAGCCCATGACTTCAACTACAATGGCGTACAGCGCGTTAATTTCGCGATCCAAATCACTTTCAACGTGCGGCATTTCGGCGGGCTTGGGACTGCCGGTGAATATCTGTTTTATTGAGCCGATTAAATTTTTAAACAAAAACTTACTTCCTTTTTAGCTTAGAGCTTAGAGCTTGGAGCTTAGAGTTTAGAGTTTTAATTCTTAATTCTTAATTATCCTTCTACTACTTCGACTTTTATTTTGACAGAAGTTTCGGGGTGCAGTTTAATAAGCGCCTCATAAGTACCGATGCTTGACACTTCGTCTTGAATGGAAATTTTGCGCTTATCGACGTTAAGTCCGTGATTTTCTTTCAGCGCCTTAGCAATGTCACTGCCGCCGACCTTGCCGAAAAGTTTGCCGTCTTTGCCGAGTTTTATGGGAATACGTACACTTATTTTTTCCAGCTGTGCGCCGAGTAATTTAGCTTCGTCCGCCTCTTGCTGTGCTTTACGCGCCTTATTTTCAGCCTTAGTTTTCGCCGTATTTAAATTCGCAGTATTCGCCTCAACAGCTAAATTGCGCGGTAAGAGAAAATTTCTGCCGTAGCCGTCCGCCACATTTACAACGTCACCTTTTGCACCGACATTTTTAACATCTGCCTGTAAAATAACTTTCACTTTAACACGTCTCCTTCAAAAAATTTACACTACCTTAAAAAATTTACCCTATTCAGTCAACAGAGCCTGCCCAAAAATTTCGGACAAGCTCCGCTGATTCATAGTCATATTGCAAAAAATTATGTTAAGCTTTTTAAGTTAGCTGTTAGTTGTCAGCTCTTAAAGATTAAAAATTAATGGCTACCGGCTAACAGCTACAAGCTACTAGAAATTTCTGTCTACGGAAATTGCAATTTCGACGCTGTGTCCCTGCAAGTCCATATCAATGATAAGGTATTGGGATTCGCTGATTTTCACTGAAAAGCCTTCGCCTATCGTTAAATTCGGCGTAGAAATGTCAACGTCCAGACCCATTTGCGTGAGATTTGTTGCGGCATTGGCAGAAAGCATATTTGAAAGTGCGCTAATCGCACTCTGCGCCATTGCGTCAAATTCCGGCACGGGCATACCCATCATCATGGTTGAGGCGATAAATCTTGCCGTTTCGTCTTCCATATTATAGACGACATTGCCGCGCAGCTGTTTTGTAAATCCAACCATAACGACGACGCCGCGACTTGTGGCATATTTATTTTTTACAACCATATTTTTCTTTGTAGGCGGTTGAAATCCGAGCATCGGCATGACAGCCACGAATGCTTCGATAAATGGGTTTACAAGTTTTGCATCCATGGTATCAATCTCCTTCCGCGAATCCGACGTTAATGCAAATTTCGCCGAAATCCGTCATTGCAGTAATTTTAAAAGTAACCAATTTTTGAGTAGTCATTTTGACGCCGGAGCCGAAGAAAGTACCCGGCGGCGTGATTCTCATTTCTTTATTTGTAACAATGCCGTTGATTGAGGAAACGCTGTGTCCTATAAAAATGTTTGCCGCCTCTTCTGCCGCTTCGTGTGCTTCGTCTTCGTCCTCAAGTTTTTCATTCAACATTTTTTCGGCAAAAGTTTTCATTGTATCGCCGGACATATAAACTATGGCTCTGCCGTTCGGCGTACCGGTTAAGCCGATTATAATTGCTATGCCGTTGACTTCCAAATATTTTTTTTCGTAGAGTTCAACTTTGGTGTCAACTTGAATACCGATAAGATCCAAAATCCCTTGCTTAAGCGCTGCGGCGAAAGGCTTTGCGTAGGATTCGCGCAACATTGCAATTCGACTGATTTTTTCTTGACAAAGTAACATCAAGGTATCAATCAAATCATTGGTGCTAACCGGTTTTTGCAGAAAAGCACTAATGCCGGCGCTTTTGCCCTGCTCGATTAAACCGGCGTCCTTCATTGCGCTAATCATCACGATTTTTGCACCGGGATCTATTGAACAAATTCTGCGGCTGCATTCAATGCCGTCAGCGTCCGGCAGGTTCATATCCATTGTGACTAAATCGGGGCTGTGCTCCTCATACAAACTAAGCGCTTCGGCGGCGTCCTTCGCCATTGCGACGACTTCAAAATTAGTTTTCGCCAAATTATTTGCTAACATCGTGCGGCTTACCTTTGAATCGTCCACAATCATTACTTTGACCTTTTCCATTGTGAATCACCCGCTTTTCATTATTTTTCGCACTTCCGACAATCGAAGCGGTTATGTGTAAAAATTTTACCACATCATTGAATTGTTGACAAACAATTTTTTTATAAACTTTCTTTAGTTTAGGATTTTATGAATTACTTTTTCTTTGGATTTTTAATTAACTTTCTTTTGGCGCAAAAGAAAGTTACAAAGAAAACATGTCCGACCAAAAGTCGCGTCCGGCGACTTGGTCGGACGGGGCGCGCGTCCATGCGCGCCCCACCTAATCCCTGCAATCTAAAACCTAACCCATAATTTTACACAAATCTTTTGCGCAAGGTGACGGCAGGTAGAAAAATTTTTGCCGCCTTTAACCGGTCCAAAATTTTTTCGTAAATCTGCGCGGCAGTCAAACCGCATTTTTTCAAAAGTTCATTGCGTGTACCGTGCTCAACAAAGTTATCTTTAATGCCGAAACGTATCAGCGGCACCAAAATATTTTCATCTGCCAAAAATTCCGCAACTGCCGCACCGAAACCGCCGTTAAGCGCACCTTCTTCACAAGTCACCAAAACTTTTGAATTTTCCGCCTCACGCCGCAACATTTCCCTATCAAGCGGCTTTATGAATCGCGCGTTAATCACGTTGACTGAAATATTTCTTTCGCGCAGAAGTTTAGCCGCGTCAATCGCCGTCTGTACCATACTGCCTACCGCGATAATCGACACGTCCGCCCTGCCGTTGCGTGCAATGACTTCAGCCTTGCCCCAGTCTAAATCCTCCGTCACGTACAAAACCTTCACGCCGTAGCCTGCACCGCGCGGATAGCGAATCGCTACGGGACATTTCATTTTCACCGCCGCAAAAAACACAATTAAAGAATTCTTGGATGGGTTCTTTCCCTATAACATTCCCTTGTCCCAAAACAAAATATTTAGCATCCAGATTACCAGAACGTCCAATTTTAGGAGTTCTGCCATCATCTGTTTCTACCATACCAAAATCA
>CAMJNB010000035.1 GCA_946407175.1 uncultured Selenomonadales bacterium
CTGATTGTTCGCGACAGGGTGATACTTCACCAAAATTTCACCGACAATGCCGACTTTCGGCAATTCCAAATGCTCATCAATTTCAATCGCGTCAAACTGCGCGACGAAATTTTTAACGTTACGGCGAAAAGTCAAGTAGTTGCCGTTGACCAAATCAGCCTTTGCCGCCGTCATACATTCGGCAAAAAGCTTGTCTGTTTCACCGTGACGAATTTCATATGGACGCATTCTGTTTGAAACATTCATCAGCAAATCGCCGTAAACAGACGCTTTAATTGCGTCCATAAGGCAATCGCGACTTAATTCAAAGTCATCAGTTTCATCAGGCAAACCGTAGCACGCAAAAACCGGAACCTGCGGAAAGCCGGCAAATTTCAATGCACGCCTTAGCACGCTGATATAATTCGTGGCACGACAAGCACCGCAAGTTTGAAATAAAACTATCGACGTATGGTCGGGATCGCAATCGCCGCTTTTCAACGCGCTTATAAGCTGTCCGATTACGACAATGGCGGGGTAGCACATATCGTTATTGACGTAGCGTAAACCTAAATCAATCGCCGTCTTGTCCGGCAGGTCGGGAATTTGTATGCGGTAGCCGTACTTCTTCAACACGGCTTGAATCAGTTCAAAATGTATCGGCGCCATCTGCGGAGCTAAAATGGTGTGGGTAGCTTT
Organism: uncultured Selenomonadales bacterium; assembly: GCA_946407175.1. The sequence goes on from CAMJNB010000035.1 coordinate 679, forward strand.
ACAGTCGGCGGTAAATCTCGGACGCGGTTTAATTTCAATCGGCGTGTAAGGTACGGGAATTTTTCTTTTCAGCGCGGCAAGAAGTGAACGCAGACGAATACGCGCGGCGCCTAAGTTCGACACCTCGTCAAGCTTAATCATCGTGTAAATTTTGCCGTGACTTTCCAAAATCTCCTTAACTTGGTCGGTAGTCAGCGCGTCAAGCCCGCAACCGAATGAACTAAGCTGAATCAGTGTGACGTTGGAATTTTCCGCCGCGAAGTGCGCCGCGTGATAAATCCGCGCGTGGTAGCTCCATTGATTGACTACAGAAATTTCGCTTGACTTCAAAGGCAGGTGGTAAATTGAGTCTTCAGAAATTATCGGCAGGTTGTAGGATTGAATCATTTCAGAAATGCCGTGATTAATTTCGGGGTCAACGTGGTACGGTCTGCCTACAAGCAAAATCGCCTGTTCACCGGTCTGCTTAATGCGTGCCAAAACACTTTCGCCGAAATTTTTAACGTTACGCCGATAATTTTCAAGTTCAATTTCCGCCTTGTCTACGGCGTCCGAAATTTCACGCGCAGAAATATTTTCCGCCGCCAACTCCTCCGCCAAACGCTTTTTCAGCTTTTTCATATCGTGAACAGGCAGGAAAGGTTGCATAAAATTAATTTGCCGCTCGCGCAGAATGTTCATGTTGCCGCGAATATTTTCAGGGTACGACGCAACGATCGGGCAGTTGTAAAAGTTATCAGACCGCGTGTCGAAGTTGTACGGTTCGCAGGGATAAAAAATCTTTTTAATGCCGCGTTCAATCAAATTCATAATATGCCCGTGCGCCAACTTCGCGGGGTAGCAAAGTGAATCGCTCGGAATGGTCGACATACCTTTACAAAAAAGCGCCGCGCTTGATTTGTCGGAAAGTTCAACGCGGTAGCCGAGACTTGTGAAAAAAGTATGCCAAAACGGATACTCTTCATACATATTCAAGACGCGCGGAATGCCGATAACGCCTCTTTTCGCGTCGGCAATGTCCAAAGACTGATAGTCGAAAAGCCGCTTGTACTTGTAGGCGTAGGCGTTGGGAATTTCGGCATCTGCAGAGATTTTCCCGCCAATGCCGCGTTCACACCTGTTACCGGTAAAAAACTTGCCGCCGTCGGGAAATTTCTGCATTGTGATTAAACAGTTATTGCCGCACCTGCCGCAACGATAGGACTTAGTAACGACGTTAAAATTATCCAACTCATCAGCGCTTAAAAGTTTCGACACGTCGCCGCCGCTTTCCAACGCCAATAACGCAACGCCGTAAGCGCCCATAAGCCCCGCAATGTCGGGACGAATAACTTTCTTGCCGAGAATTTCTTCAATCGCCCTTAACACCGCGTCATTGTAAAACGTGCCGCCCTGCACTACGATATTTTCGCCCAAGTCCTCAACATTACGCAACTGCATGACTTTGAACAGCGCATTTTTAATTACAGACACCGCGATACCGGCTGAAATGTCATTGACAGACGCGCCGTCTTTTTGCGCCTGCTTAACTTTAGAGTTCATGAAAACTGTACAGCGCGTGCCTAAATCTACCGGCGCCGTTGCAGTGACGGCTTTACCTGCAAAATCGCCCACTGTCATATTTAAACCCTGCGCGAAATTTTGAATAAAACTGCCGCAACCTGCCGAGCAAGCCTCATTCAGCGTAATGTTGCCAATCGTGCCGTCCTTAACGAAAAAGCATTTCATATCCTGCCCGCCGATATCCAGCACAAATGACACGTCGGGACAAAATTCCTGCGCGGCGGTAAGGTGGGCGAATGTTTCAACTTCCGAGCCGTCAGCGTGCAATGCCGCCTTGACAATCGCTTCACCGTAGCCGGTAGTAAAAACCTTTGCAATCTGCGCGGCAGGCGGAATTTTTTTGTACAGTTCACGAATTTGATTGACAACGGTTTTAAGCGGCGAACCTTCATTGGAGCCGTACGCCGTGTACAGAATTTGTTTATCCTCACCGATCGCGCAGATTTTCGTAGTGGTTGAACCTGCGTCAATGCCGATAAAAATTTTTCCGCGATAAGAAATTAAATCGCCGCGTTTAACTTTTGCGGCGTCGTGTCTGGTACGAAAAATTTTATAGTCATCGTCATTGCGAAACAGTATGAAATTGGATTTACGAACTTCATGCGGGTCGGCGGCAACTTTTACAAGGCATTGTTCAAGCTGATTGACGGAAATATTTTCAGACTCTGTACAAAGTGCCGCGCCGGTAGCTACAAAAAAATTTCCGTTCGCCGTGTTGACAACATTTTCCGGAGAAAGTTCCAGCGTCTCAATGAACCTTTTTCTAAGCTCCGGCAGAAAGTGTAGCGGTCCGCCCAAAAACGCTACGGCGCCTTCAATAGCTCTGCCCTGCGCCAAATTGCCGATAGTCTGATTAACTACGGCTTGAAAGATTGACAGCGCGATATCAGCCTTTTTAACGCCGTCATTCATCAGCGCTTGAATATCGGTTTTTGCAAAGACGCCGCACCGTGACGCGATTGTGTAAATCTGTTTCCCCTTTTCGGCAAGGGAATTTAAACCAAGCGCGTCGGTGGACAAAAGGCTTGCCATGTGGTCGATAAATGAACCGGTGCCGCCCGCGCAGACGCCGTTCATACGCACTTCCGGCGCACCTTTCAAGTAAATAATTTTGGCGTCCTCGCCGCCCAACTCTACAACGGTGTCTGTTGAAGGAATAAATTTTTCCACAGCAGTTTGACAGGCAATTACTTCTTGTACAAATGGAATTGAGATTTTTTTTGCGATGCCCATACCGGCGGATCCTGCAAGCGCTATTTTAAATCTTGCGTCGCCCGCAATATTTTTCAGCGTAGACAAAACTTTTTTTAATGAACTGCCTATTTCGGAAAAATGTCTCGCGTAGTTAGTGTGAATGATTTTTTCTTCGCCGTCCATGACAACAAGTTTTATTGTCGTGGAGCCGACATCAATCCCTACTTTCATTAAAATTTCACCTCAAGTAAATTTTATAATTACCTGCCGTCAATGTCAACAAAAAAAGCGGCGGTGTTAATCGTCGCTGAAAAGGTTTGTTAGCGGTTAGGGTTTAGCTTGTAACTACCACGTCGTGTTGACTAATTCAAAGCTTGATAAATTTTTAGGGTTTTTTTAACATACTTTTCTTTTGGCGCAAAAGAAAAGTAACAAAAGAAAACATGTCCGACCAAAAGTCGCGTCCGGCGACTTGGTCGGACGGGGCGCGCGTCCGTGCGCGCCTCACCTACTTGCGGCGTTTGCATAATTTGCAACGTTTTAAATTTTGAGTTATTCAACACGACTTACTTACTATTTCCTATTTTTGAAGACGTAAACGGTTTGACCTGAAATTTTGCCGTCCGCCGCCTTTGTGCCGCCGGTACGAATTGCAAAGCCGCCGTCAATTTCATCAACGTGCAATTTATCTTGCGTCGCGTAAACTTTCAAATCAATGCTTGCAGGCTCGGAGAAAATATCCGCCGCGTTTTTGAGTCCCGCCTCAAGATAATCAATAGGACAGCCGGGATCGTAGCCGAACATTCCAATTTCCATTAAAACTTCTGCAGGTTGGTCGATAATGTCATAAATATTTTTGCCGGTGATTTTACCTTTCGCCGCGCCGGTCGCGTAGGGGCTTATATCGGAATCAGGCAGGGCGTCCGCGCTGAATACAAGTTGCGTAGAAATATCTGCCGCGCCGGTCGCGTTGTATCGTATGCTGACTTCGTTGTCATTGGAAATACTGTAAATAATTTCAGCACTCTTGCCGTTAAGCTCCGCCGTAAACTTCACGCCTTCAGTCGTCGATTCGGCATTCCAAAGAATTTTTGCAAAGTCCTTGCCTTCGTCAACAAATACAATTCCGGCGTCTTCGTCTTTTTCGTAACCTGCAACGTCATCGTAGGTTTTAAGTACGAATTTATTTGTATAATTTTTGTCGCGAAAACGTACGGAAACAATACGTGCGCCGTAGTCGGTGACTTTCAATTCATTGCCTTTCGTGTTACGAAGAGTGAAAATTTTCGCCTCGCGTCCGTCAGAAAGTTTGCCGAAAGATTCTTGCTTGATATTCGCCATAAAAAAATCCCCTTTCAAACAAAAATTTTTTCTGAATATTATAGCGCCGTCAAAAATATTTTTAAAGTATCGTCACAAAATTTTTATTTGTCAGCTATTAGCTGTTAGCTGTCAGCTGGCAAAACTATTAACTACAAAAAAAAATAACGCCGAAAATTCGACGTTGCAAATTGAAAATATTTTTATTCTGCCGTTAGTTATCTTATTTAATTTCGACTTTCGCTCCGACTTCTTCGAGTTTCGCTTTAAGCGCTTCGGCATCAGCTTTGGAAATTTTTTCTTTAACGGGAGCGGGCGCACCGTCAACAAGAGCCTTAGCCTCTTTAAGTCCGAGACCGGTAGCCTCACGTACTGCTTTGATAACTTTGATTTTTTCAGCGCCGATGTCCGCAAGGATAACGTCAAATTCGGTTTTTTCTTCTTCTTCAGCCGCAGCAGCAGGAGCCGCACCGACAGCCGCAACAGCAACGGGAGCCGCCGCAGATACGCCGAATTTTTCTTCCATAGCTTTTACGAGTTCGGAAAGTTCCAAAACCGTCATACTGCCAATGGCTTCGATAATTTCTTCTTTAGTCATTAAAATTCCCTCCAAGATGTTCTTATTAAACCTGCAAATTTTTTTCTTAAATTTTTACGAATTAATTAGCTGTCAGCAATTACAAGCTCAAAGCTAATTGCGCATTAATTACGCCGCTGTTTCTTCTTTTTCCTTCTTGTCGCGAATAGCCGCGATAACACCGACAGCGTTGCGAATAATGGCAGAAAGTACGCCGACGGTATTGGAAAGCGGCGCATTCATGCTGCCCAAAAGTTTCGCGATAAGTTGTTCCTTGCTCGGCAGTGACGCCAACGCTTTAACGTCTTTGTCCTCGATAACCTTGCCGTCAAGAATACCCGCCTTAATCGTCAAAATTCCTGCGTCTTCAAGTTTATTTTTCTTAATAAAGTCGCAGATAATTTTAGCCGGCGCAACGGGATCGGTAGCGGAAAAAGCAATCGCGGTAGTACCTTCCAAATGAGTTTCAAGCCCTTCGATGCCGGCATTTTTCGCGGCAATGCGGAGCATGGTGTTTTTGACAACTTTATAAGTGACGCCCGCTTCACGAAGTTCACGTCTCATCTGCGTATCGGTAGCGACGTTCAAGCCTTTGTAACTTGTGACAACGATACCTTGTGAAGTTGTAAGCCAATTTTGAATTTCGGCTACAACCGCCTCTTTTTTCGGTGTAACACCCACATTTTCACCTCCCAACAAAAAATCTCCGACCAAAGACATCGGAGAAAATTTTAATGACTACTCCAACCTCGACAGGATTTACTTTTGTACCTGTTGTCTTCGGTCAATATTTGCTTTAACAAAAAATTTTTGCTGTAAAAAATTATTCTTGAATTGCCATGCCGTCAAAGCGCAAAGTGATTTGCGAAACGCTGAATAAATCTATTCCTTCGTAAACAAAATCGTTACCGTCGCTGAAAGTTACCATCATCGACCAATATCTGTCTGTTTCACTTCTGTTGAAATAAATGTGCGTTGATTCACCGTTAGCCAAAACATCTACGCCGAGAATATCATCGTTCCAATAGTACGAATGGGTTGGCGTAATGTAAAGGTTGACAATGTCTCTGCCTGTCTTATTAACCAGCGTAAAATCCTGCCTTCCAGCAAACGCCGTACCGGTCAAGACAATGCTGACAACCAGCGCCATTAACATGACTTTCAACATTTTAATTTTTTCCACAATGCTCACCCTCCCGCTTAAACAACAGATTAAGAATTAATCAACATATTAAAGACTAATCAAAATTAAGGCAGTACGACGGAAATGCCGGGACCCATAACCGAGCAAAGATGAATGGAACGGACATATTGCCCTTTCGCCGCCGCAGGTTTTACGCGAATCAGCGTATCAAGCAATGCCTGATAATTCTCTTTCAACTTTTCTGCATCGAATGACGCTTTACCGATAGGGCAATGAATATTTCCCGCTTTATCGGTGCGGTATTCGACTTTACCGGCTTTTTGTTCGGCAATAGCCTTTGCAACGTCCGGCGTAACGGTGCCGAGTTTGGGGTTAGGCATAAGCCCGCGCGGTCCCAAAAGTTTACCGAGACGACCGACAACGCCCATCATGTCAGGCGTGGCAATGGCAACGTCGAAATCGAACCAGCCGCCTTGAATTTTTGCAACAAGGTCATCGGAGCCGACGTAATCTGCACCTGCGTCCTGCGCGGCTTGAACTTTCTCACCCTTCGTGAAGACGAGCACTTTTTTACTTTTGCCCGTGCCGTTGGGAAGTACCATAGCGCCGCGTACTTGCTGATCCGCGTACTTGGGATCTACGCCGAGACGTACATGCATTTCAATCGTTTCGTCAAATTTCGCCGTTGCGGTTTTCTTTACAAGGTCTACCGCCGTGTCAACGTCGTACACTTTTCCCTTTTCGAGAAGTTCCAACGCCGCGCGATATTTTTTACTGCGTTTTGCCATTAAAATTCCTCCTGTGGTATTGGCGATAAATTTTACTTGCCTATTATCCGACAAAATTTATCTTCCACTTCTAAGCTGTAAGCTGCAAGCTAATCAAGCTACAACCTCAATGCCCATACTGCGCGCGGTGCCTTCAATCATACGCGTTGCCGCTTCGACTGATGCCGCGTTAAGGTCTTTCATCTTCATTTCGGCAATTTCAGTAGCTTGTGCGCGTGTAATTTTGCCTACCTTCGTCTTATTGGGTTCACCGGAACCTTTTTCGACGCCTGCCGCCTTTTTCAGTAAAACCGGTGCGGGCGGAGTTTTTGTAACAAAGGTGAATGACTTATCTTCGTAAACCGAAATTTCAACAGGGATAATCAAGCCTGCCTGTTGCGCCGTGCGGTCGTTGAACTCTTTGACAAACGCCATAATGTTGACGCCTGCCTGACCGAGTGCGGGACCTACGGGCGGTGCCGGTGTCGCTTTACCTGCGGGAACTTGCAGTTTTACTACTTTTGTAACTTTTTTCGCCATTAACGTCACCTCCTCTCAGTATTACATTTTTTCAAGTTGACTTACATCTAAATCTACGGGAGCATTTTCCACTAAGACTTTCACTCTGCGCCGTGCCGTGTCAATACTTTTTACAATTCCCACACGATTTTCAAACAGTCCCGAAATAATTCGTACTTTGTCATTAACTTCAAAGTCAATCGGTGTTTCTACAGGTTTTTCGTCATTCAAGGCAGTCAATATTTTTTCTGCCTCTTCATATGTCAGCGGTATAGGTTCTTTTTCGGAGCCGACAAAACCCGTGACGCCTTGCGTGTTTCGGACTACAAACCAAGAATTTGTATTGACAATCATATCTACCAAAACATAACCGGGAAAAATTTTTCTTTGAACAGTACGTCTTTTGCCGTCTTTAAATTCCGATTCAAGCCGCATAGGTACAACCACATCAAAAATCACGTCACCTAAATCTTGCGCGGCAACCTTTCTGTCCAAGTTTGCTTTAACTTTATTTTCGTGTCCGGAATATGTATGTATGACGTACCAAGCTCTTTTGGATTTTTGATCCGAATCATTGTGTTGTTCCATGAAAATCCCTTTCAGCCGAGTATAAGGCGAAACAATTTCGTAAATGTCGTGTCACAAACCCAGATCAACAAGCAGACAATCACAACTGCCAAGCCCACAACGCCGGTGTAGGAAAACAATTCATTTTTAGTGGGCCAAGAAACTTTGTTTAATTCGGCGCGTACTTCTTTCAAAAACTGAATAACGCCTTTTTTTTCCGCCATAAAAAATTCCTCGCTATTTAGTTTCTTTATGGGCGGTATGTTTCTTGCAGAATTTGCAGTACTTTTTCAGTTCAATTCGGTCTGCAGTATTTTTTTTGTTTTTATTTGTCCTGTAATTACGATTCTTGCATTCTGTACAAGACAAGGTAATTTTGACGCGCACGACAATCACTCCTTAAAAAAACAAAATCCCTCGACAAGGGGAAACATGGTGGCGGCGACTGGATTTGAACCAGTGACACTCCGGGTATGAACCGAATGCTC
>CAMJNB010000036.1 GCA_946407175.1 uncultured Selenomonadales bacterium
GAATCAAATTTTCCCTCCGCCGAAAAAAAAGTTGCGTTGCGTACCAGTACGACGTTGTACTTTGAAAAAAACGGCGCCGTATCAATCGCGTTTACCACGTCGGTAATCGGCATTTTGTCTTTAAAGTCAATCGTGAAAATGTCTTGCCGCGTAATTTTCAGCTTGGACAAAATTTTTTCAATAGCCTTGTCAATGTAAAATTTTTCTTTGCCGGTCAAAAGGTAGACGTGCTTTAAATCGCCGTCGAGTTCTTTCATAAATTCTTTAAATTTCAATTTATCACCGCCTATGTCAGCTGTCAGCTTTTAGCTTTTAGGTAGTAGATTTCTGCAAGCTGAAACCTGAAACCTGAAAGCTTTTATGATTAGGGAGGAGTAAAAATTTTTATGATTAATCGAGATGCACGCGCAGAAATTGATTTAGCCGCGCTTAAACATAACTATACCGAAATTCGCCGCCACATTCAACCTGCCGCGAAACTTTGTGCCGTAGTAAAAGCTAATGCGTACGGTCACGGCGCTGTTAAATGTTCAAAAATTGCGATTGAGTGCGGCGCAGATTTTTTAGCTGTAGCCACCGTTGATGAGGGGCTTGAACTTCGTCGCGCAGGTTTTACTCAGCCGATTTTAATTCTCGGCATAATTCCGCCTGCCGCCGCTGAAATTGCCGTTGAAAACAAGCTGACAATGACTGTTTCGGATTTTGACTTCGCAGAAAAAATTTCGCAAGCCGCAGTTAAACTCGGTGACGTTGCAAAAGTTCATTTGGCTGTTGATACCGGTATGGGCAGGATTGGCGTTGTACCTGCCGCCGCAGTTGACGTTGCCGCGCAGATTGCCGCCTTGCCGAATATCGAGTTGGAAGGGCTTTTCACACATTTTGCCGACGCCGATATTGCCGACAAAACTTTCACGCTGAATCAGCTGGAAATTTTCACCGATACTGTGAAAAAAATTAAACTGCGCGGAGTTGCCGTTAAAATTTGTCACTGTGCCGAATCTGCCGCGATTTTGGAACTTCCCGCCGCACATTTGGACATGGTACGCGCAGGAATTATTTCGTACGGCTTTTATCCTTCCGCCGAAGTCAAGCGGACGATTGAACTCAAGCCGGTTATGAAATTAATTGCGCGCGTCGTCTACGTGAAAGAAGTTGCGAAGGGTACGCCGATAGGTTACGGCAGGGAATTTATTGCGGCGCGTGATTCTGTCATTGCCACAATGCCGATTGGTTACGCTGACGGCTACATTCGCGCGTACAAAAATTTTCACGTCGAGATTAACGGCAAGCTTGCGCCCATTGCGGGGCGTGTTTGTATGGATCAGTTTATGGTTGACGTGACGGACGTCGGCAACGTGAAAATCGGCGACGAAGTTATTTTATTCGGCTCGGATTTAATTACCGGCGATGACGCGGCTAAACATTTGCGTACGATTAACTACGAAGTCACCTGCTTAATTTCAAATCGCGTCCCGCGTGTATATGTTTAGCTTAGAGCTTGGAGCTTAGAAAATTTATATCGAGCTATTTGATAAAAAACTTTTCAATCGCCTGTAAAACGCCTTCATGGTCATTATCAGCCGTCACGTAGTCCGCAATTTCTTTAACTTCGTCAATCGCATTGCCCATTGCCACGCCGACTCCCGCCGTCTCGATAATTTCAAGGTCATTGCCCGCGTCACCGATCGCCACGCATTCTTTCACGTCGATATTTAAAATTTTGCAAAGCTCAATCAGTCCCGATGCCTTACTGATTCCTGCAGGTGACGCCTCCAAATTCGTAGTCTCTGCAAAAACCAAATTCAAGCCGTAATTTTTCACGCGCTCGACAGTTCGGTTAAGTGATTCTTTTGACGTATGGTAAAGGTCAACTTTAATGACTTCCCCGGGATTTTCGCGCACGAACTTTTTAAAATCGTCACAGCGCACGCAAATTTTTTCAAACATACTTTGATAAATTCCCATGCCGACTTCAGACATACGTGCAATGTCGCGTTCGCTTGCAATGGATTTATCCAGCGTCAAAAGGTGAACCATCGCATCTTCGGCAATTCCCGCGTCAATCAGCTTGTAAACCATATCTTCTGAAACGGGGTGACTTGCCAAAACTTTTCTCTCGGCAAAATCATAGACAATGCCACCGCTTAAAATTACGCCGAATCGCACGGCTTGAAATTCCTTTTTATAGGCGTCAAGCTCGGCTAATGCGCGACCGGTAGACACTGCAACATAGACGCCGCGCCGTGAAAGTTCCGCCAACTTTGCGGCAGTAGCCGGCGTTATTTTCTTGTCCGAAGTTAAAATCGTGCCGTCCATATCGAACGCCAAAAGTTTGTATTTCATTTTATTTTCTCCTTTTAACATCAACTAATTTATATTCGTAAAAATATTTTTCATCGTGGCTAATATATTTTACGGCAATGTCCCACAGCGGATCTGTCCTGTCATTTAAATTTTTTGCCAACGCTTTTATTTCGTCCGGCGCATTAGGCACAAAAAATTCTCCGGTATGTTGAGGATTTTTAATTCTTATCCTTATGCCGCGCAAAGAATATATTGGACCCGTAATATTTTTTAAGCGCTGTTCGTCAATATCTCTGTGTGCCGTTTCCCAAGTAATTGCTCTGCAAGTTAAAATGTAGTCGCGTTCATAGGCAAAAGAGTTTTTGGAAGGATATTGCGGAATAATTTTCTTTTCAAAAAGTTCGCAGGTAACTTCTTGAAATTCCAATGCTTTCACATCATTGTAGCGCCCGACTTCCCAATCTATGATATCAATCCATTTATTGGCGGCGGCTTTCAGATATTTTTTTACGAACAAAACGGCATAACTTTCCTCTGAATTTGCGTATTTTTTATATTTTTCAGTTAAAGTATCCTTCACCAAACGTCCTCCAAATATTTTTTCAAGCTGTCAATATCACCGGTCTTAAGCAGTTGCCAAATTTCCGGCGTCAAAATTTCACGCCAAAATTTTATTCGCGCGTCAACATCAGGCAGAGTATTTTTCAGTTCATGCCGCCGCGCAGAAATTATTTTTAAGCCTTCGCCGAAATTTGCGTTGAACTCTTTTTCAAGCATTTCACGCACGAATTTTGAAAAGGCGGGTGAATTGCCGCCGGTCGAAACGGTTAATAAAAAGTCGCCGCGCTGAATTTTTGAAGGTACGGTGAAATCGCCGTCAGAATCCGTCACGACGTTGACCAAAAAATTTTTACGCCGCGCATCTTCCGTCGCAGTGCGATTAACTTCAACGTCATCGGACGCGGCAATTAAAATCAAGCCGTCAGAAATTTTTTCGGCGGAATATTTTTCATTAATCCACGTGATTTTACCTGCAGAAAAAAGTTTGTCAATGTCCGCGCAGATTTTCGGCGCAATGACTTCTACAAGCGCACCGGCGTCAAGCAAGCCGCAAATTTTTCTGTAGGCAACTTTGCCGCCGCCTACCACGACGCATTTTTTATTTTCTACATTAAGATTTATCGGATAAACTTTCATTTCTAACCCTAACCCTAACCCCTAATTCCTAATCCCCTTGACCCTTGCCTTTGTTTAAGCTTATAATTTACGCTATCAAATTTTCATTAAGGTTTTTGTAGGCGTTAAAATATGACCGATTTTACATTCAGACCGATAGGTCGAAAAAAATTTATTCTACTGACTTTGGCAAATTACACAATTTTCATCGCGCTTTGTATGATTCTATGTCATACGGGAATAATTACCGGCGGAAGAGAACTTGTGCAAAGCTGTTCACTGCCGGAATTTATTTTCAATACGCTGTTAATGTCATTCCTTTTTACGTTGAGCTTTTCCGGCTACGGCAACACGCCTGAAGTATCCGTAGATACGTCCATGTACATAGGGCTGTTGTTTATGTTTGCGCAATATATGATTTCCGCGTGTCGGCGCAATGACGGTTTCTTCAACTACTACTTGCCGCACCTTTCCGCCGCGCCGCTTTTCGCTGTACCTGCTCTTCTTTGGCTTGCAATACGACAAGAAGGAATTGCATTTGAGTTTTTCGACTTCACAAGAAAAATCGGGCGAATAAGATATTTGTTTTTAAGTCTGCTTACATACGCGCTCTTTTCAATCTTGTGGGCGGATCCTTCCATAGTGCCGCTTACGCCTAAAGCAGTGGCAATTTTGCAAGAATACGAGTTGCCGGGATTTTGCGGCTACATCTTAATTGCCTCCATACCGCTGTACTTTTTAAATGTAGGTCTCGTACACGGCTTTTCAAACGTAATGTGGTTCGGTGTAACTGCTTGCTGGCTTATAATGTTACTTGTCTACTGGCGTTGCAACAGCGGCAATTTCAATAAGCGTTGGTGTTTCGCGCCGCTTTTTCCGATAGCAAATATAATTGTCTTAGCTTACTTGGCAATAAAAAAAGACAACCCGCCGCCGGCAGTGGAACCGCCGCAGTACCCTGATGACCGTAAATTAAAAAAAGGCTTTGATAAACGCAAATTTAAAAAAAGGCATTAATAAATTTTTTTATTAATTTTTGAGTTATTACATAAAAATTTTTGAGTTATTATATAAAAATTTATTAGCCATTGAAAGGGGAAAAATTTTTTGAAATATATCAGCACACGCTCCAAAATTACGCCGGTAGATTCGGCAACAGCGATTTTGCAGGGATTGGCACCGGACGGCGGACTTTTCGTACCGGAATCAATTCCGAAAATAAAGTTGGACGAAATAAATAAATTTGTCGATAAACCCTACGCCTTGTGTGCGGGAGAAGTCTTGAAAAGATTTTTGACGGACTACACGGAAAATGAACTGTTCGAGTGCGCGGAGCTGGCTTATAACTGGTTCGACGTACGCGCAAAAGTACCGATGTCAATTTTGGTGCAGGACCCTAAAAATCCGAAATTTCCAATCGGCGTCACGGAACTTTGGCACGGTCCGACTTACGCTTTCAAAGATGTGGCACTGCAAATGTTACCGCGCCTTATGTCATTGGCGCTTAAAAAGACCGGTGAGACGAAAGAAATTTTAATTTTGGTTGCAACGTCCGGCGACACGGGCAAGGCGGCATTGGCGGGTTTTGCCGACGTACCGCAGACAAAGATAATGGTGTTTTATCCAAACGGCGGCGTCAGCAAAATTCAGCGTCTGCAAATGGTGACGCAGACCGGCGGCAATGTAAACGTCACGGCGGTCAACGGCAATTTCGACGACACTCAAACCGGCGTTAAAAATATTTTTAATGATGAAAAAATCCGTGAGCAACTTGCCGCGTCGAATATAAAATTGAGTTCCGCCAACTCCATAAACTGGGGAAGGCTTGTACCGCAGATTGTTTACTACTTCACGTCCTACGCAGATTTTGTAAGGACGAAACAGGTTAAACTCGGTGAGCCGATTAATATCGTGGTGCCGACGGGCAACTTTGGCAACATTCTTGCCGCGTACTACGCAAAACGCATGGGCTTGCCGGTCAAGCGTATTATCTGCGCGTCCAACGCCAACAACGTTTTGACTGAATTTTTTAAGACCGGCGTTTACAATCGCAATCGCGAATTTCATAAAACTATTTCGCCGTCAATGGACATTTTAATTTCCAGTAACCTTGAACGCCTGCTTTACCATGAATCGGGCTACACCGACACGGTTAATCGTTTTATGACGCAACTCAATAAAACGGGTACATACAAAATTGATGCGCCGCTGAAAAAGAAGTTGGATAAAATTTTTCACGCCGATTTTGCGACGGAAGATGAAACGTACAAAATGATTAAGGAAATGTACAACCAATTTAAATACCTTGTCGACCCGCATACTGCCGTAGCGCTGAAAGTTTTGAGCAACTACCGCCGCGATACGCGCGACATGACGCCGGTTGTAGTTGCGTCGACGGCAAGTCCGTTTAAATTTACGTCAGCCGTTTTAAAGGCGCTTGAACAGCCGACAGAGGGTGTTGACGACCTTAAGCAACTTGACACGCTTGCATTAGTCAGTAATTGGCGTATTCCGAAAAATTTGGCGAAACTTTCCGGTGCGAAGGTTTTACATACCGACGTTTGTGAAAAAGACGAAATGGCGGAGCGCGTATTAAAATTTGCGGCAAAATGATGACTACTGAAAATTTTCCAACTTCAAAGCTCCAAGCTCTAAGCGCTAAGCTCCAAGCTAAAATAGGAACGCGCGGCAGTAAGCTTGCATTGTGGCAGGCGAATTTTATTGCGGCGGAACTTGCTAAAAAAAATCCCGCGCTTGAAGTTGAGCTGGTAAAAATTCAAACGCAGGGCGATAAAATTTTGGATACGCCGCTTGCAAAAATCGGCGGCAAGGGTCTTTTCACTAAGGAGCTTGAACGCCGCCTTGCCGCGAAACAAATTGATATCGCGATACACAGCTTGAAAGATATGCCGGGCGAAATTCTTGCCGAATTTAAAATTGCCGCGATAACACGGCGCGAAAATCCGTTTGACGCATTTGTCAGCAACCGCTTTAAAACATTCGCCGAACTGCCTTCAAACGCCGTTATAGGCACGTCAAGCCTACGAAGAGCCGCGCAGATTTTAATGTTGCGTCCCGACTTGCAGGTTAAAAGTTTACGCGGCAATGTAGACACGCGCTTAAAAAAGCTTGACGCGGGAGAATTTGACGCGGTGATATTGGCGGCGGCAGGGCTTGAACGTCTCGGCTACGGTGCACGAATCAATGAAGTTTTGATGCAGATAATTCCTGCGGCGGGACAAGGTGCGCTTGCCGTAGAGATTCGCACAGATGACGAAAAAACTTTCAACGTCGTGAAATTTTTAAATGACGCCGAAACCTGCGCGGCAGTGAAAGTTGAACGTGACTTTTTGCGGACAGTGCAGGGAAGTTGCCAAATTCCGGTCGGCGTCTTTGCACAGGTACAAGGCGATAAAATTTCTGTACGTGCAGTTATCGCGTCGCTTGACGGCAAAAATTTTGTAAAAGATTCTGCCGTGACTGAATTGAAAAATATTGATGACTTCGGTAAAAATTTTGCGCTGAAACTTTTAAATGACGGCGGGCGGGAGATTTTAAACACGCTTACCGAATTGGGCTGAAGGGGTGGTAATATTGCCTATAAAAATTCCGAATAACTTACCCGCAACAAATATTTTGGAAGGCGAAAACATTTTCGTCATGGACGCGGACAGAGCCTACACGCAGGACATTCGCCCACTGAAAATTTTAATTTTGAACTTGATGCCGGTAAAATCGGTGACGGAAACGCAACTTTTGAGACTGCTGGGAAATACGCCGTTGCAGGTTGAAGTTGATTTTATTTACACGGCAAGCTACACGCCTACTCATACGTCGAAAGATTATCTCACCGAATTTTACGGTACATTCAAAGACGTCAAGAAGAAAAAGTACGACGGCTTTATAATCACCGGTGCGCCGGTAGAATTTTTGGATTTTGAGGACGTTGCCTATTGGGAAGAGCTTTCAGAAATTATGGAGTGGAGCAAGAAAAATGTTTGGTCGACATTTCATATTTGCTGGGGCGCGCAGGCTGGTCTGTACTATCATTACGGCGTACCGAAAGTGATTTTGGACGAAAAAATTTCAGGCGTCTATCCGCATAAATTATGCGTGCACCATGAAAAACTTTTTCGCGGCTTTGACGACGAATTTTTTGTACCTCATTCACGAAACACCGATACACGGCGTGCAGATTTAGAAAAAGTTCCCGCGCTTACCATTTTAGCCGAGTCTGATGAAGTCGGAGTTTACGCCATTGCAAATTTGGACAAGCGGCAATTTTTTATAACCGGTCACGCGGAGTATGATCCGTACACGCTGAAAAATGAGTATGAACGCGATGTAAAGGCGGGACTTAATCCGAACGTGCCGAAAAATTATTTTCCCGCAGATAATCCCGCCAATGAACCGGTTGTAAAGTGGCGGTCGGTAGCGCACTTGCTTTTTGCAAATTGGCTTAACTACTATGTCTATCAAGAGACGCCGTACGAAATTGATTCGATAGGATAAGGGTTAGCTTTCAGCTTACAGCTTTTAGCTTTCAGTAGCCTGCTGTAACCTGTAAGCTTATAAACAAGGAGCAAATGTTTTGAAAAAATTTTTTATTGCAATATTAGCGGCGCTGATTCTCTCTTCAAACGCCGTAACCTCTGCAAAAGAAGTCGAAGTGCCGGAGGACGTTTATACTTGGGTACAGTCAACCGCTCGCGGCAATTACTTTTTCAATCATCAACAAATGAACTACGACGTAAAGTCCGACGGCACGATTGACCTTTACACGCTGAACGTACCGACGATTTGTACCTATGACGACGTGCAAATACAAGACGTGGTACAAAAACGCCGCTGGAAAATGCAGTCCACTGAAGGCTACGAAATTTTAGCCGGTCGCGCAGATTATTTGAAGTTTGATTTTCGCAACGGCACCGTGCAAATTGTTCGCCGTGTTGACTTGGATAACACCTTCACCGAATTGGACAGCGACATTTCAGGCGAACCCGTGAAATTTGCCGACGTGCCGCGTACCAGTGTTGCCTGCCGCCTTTACCGCACCATTTTAATTTGGGCGCGATTCAACAACGACACTTTGATTGAACGTTCACGCGGCAAACTTTCTAAGCGCGACGAAAAACTTAATGAAAAAGATTATCCCATAAACAAAATTACTTTGCCCGGCGACGTACCGGCGGAAGAGTTGGAAGAAAACAAAGTCGAAGTCAAACCCTCAACTACCGACAGAACGGAAA
>CAMJNB010000037.1 GCA_946407175.1 uncultured Selenomonadales bacterium
CCGCGCCATGTTTCTTTTTGTTACTTTTTCTTTGCGCCAAAGAAAAAGTAAATCTTAAAGCCAAAGAAAAAGTAAATCCTAAGCCAAAGAAAAAGTAAGTTCAAACCGCTAACCGCTAATAGCTAATCGCTAAAAGCTAAAACCAGTTGACGATAAAGAAAGTAAGTGCTAAAATACGCGGGTACGCGACAGCTAAGTTTTTAAGCGGAGGGAGGGAAGACAGCCGTGGCTAACGAAGTAAAAGTAGGAAAAAATGAATCCATAGACAGTGCTCTCCGTCGCTTTAAGCGAACCTGTCAAAAGGCGGGAACGCTCGCCGAAGTCAGAAAACGTGAACATTACGAGAAACCAAGTGTCCGCCGTAAGAAAAAATCAGAGGCGGCTCGCAAACGTAAATTCCGTTAATTTTTTGCAGGACAACATAACTTTTTGAGTGCAATTAATCTTACCGGAATTTTTTCTGTCGGGTTGGTTTCGCTTTTTACCTCGCCTCCCTTAGATATGGCGAGTTGAATTGTCTATCGGAAAATCTGAACAGTGCCGCTGTCTCTTTCGCTTGACGGCGGCATTTTTCAATGCTTAAGTATAGGGATTAGGGGTTGGAGTTAAAAACTCTAAGCTCTAAGCGAATGTAAGGAGTAGATTACAGTGAAAGTTATTAATGCGTCACGCAAAAATATACGATAAATTTTTGTTCACGGCAAAAAGCCGATATCAAAGGAAGGGAGCCTTGCATGACATATGCCTGAAAATCAATCCTCGCCGGCAGCTAACCGCACGGGAGTAATTTCTATCATAAAAGTCCTTCAACATTTCGGCGTAAAAGATTTGGAAAAAATTTACAAAGAAAATCCCGTCACCGACGATAAAGCCGATTGGGATAAGCTAAGGAAAATCGCCAAAAAATATAACGTCAAAAGCACGCTGATTCGCCCCACCGTAGACGAACTGCGCGAAATAGAATACCCCGCCGTAGCCAAAATGAATGACGGTGCCTACATTGCTATAGGCAGTGCCAATGATGAAGTTTTGCTTATCATTGACCCGCGCCAAAATAAACCCGTCGCACTTCCCACTAAAGATTTTCTTGACAGTTGGTCGAACGAGATTTTAATTTTTTCCGCCGCATTCAGTTGGACTTACTTCAAAAAAAGGTTTAATGTTGACTGGTTTTTAAAAGTTCTCGCGCACTACAAAAAATTTCTCGGTGAAGTTTTAACGGCGTCGCTGTTCTTGCAATTCATGGGAATCGCAATGCCGCTCATCACGCAGGTTATCATAGACAAGGTTATCGGCAACGCCGGCTATTCGACGCTGACGGTTATCGGTACGGCTATGGTAGTCTTCTTCTTTATGCAGTCGCTACTGACGTTTATAAAAACCTACGTACTAAACCACACGACGAATAAGCTCGACGCAATTTTGGGTACAAGGTTATTTCGACATTTAATCGCTTTACCCCTGCCGTATTATGAACGGCGAAGGGTCGGTGATACGTTAATGCGTGTCGGGGCTCTGACGCAGATACGCGAATTTTTGACGGGAACCGGCTTAATGACGGTGCTTGACGTATTTTTCAGCGTCGTATTCATCGGCTTTATGTTTTGGTACTCGGTGCCGCTGACATTAATTTCACTGTCGATAATCCCGTTGTACCTTGTGCAAAATATTTGGGCAGTGCCGATTATCAAGCGTAAAATCGAGGCGGTATGGCGTACCGGCGCAATGAACAACGCCTTCATGGTTGAATCAATTACGAACATTGAAACCATAAAGTCGCTGGCAGTTGAGCCGCAATTCGTCAACAAGTGGGAAAATCTCTTGGCGCGTTACGTGCGTACGACTTTTGAAAACGTAAAATTTAATTTAGTCATCAACGCATTCAGCGGCGTGGTACAAGGCTTGCTGTCAATGGCAATTCTTTGGTATGGCGGTCACATGGTTATGGACGGATACCTTACACTCGGACAGTTAATCGCGTTCCAAATGTTGTCGGGACAGGCAACCGCGCCTATGACAAAACTTTTAACAATGTGGCCGCAAGTTCAACAAGTCGGTTTGGCGCTTGAACGTATAGGCGACATTTTAAATACGCCTATGGAGCCGATTGTTCATGAGATAGGTAAACGCGGCGAACAGAGAATTACCGGCGAAATTAATTTGACGGACGTTTCATTCCGTTACCGCGTTGACTTGCCGCTGGTTTTGAAAAATATCAATCTGCACATAGCGCCCGGCGAAAAGCTCGGCATTGTCGGCAGGTCGGGTAGCGGTAAATCTACGCTTACAAACTTGGTACAAAATTTGTACATTCCGGAAGAGGGTACCATAACGGTAGGCGGCATTAACACGAAGGAAGCAAATTTAGGCTGGCTTAGAGACCAAATCGGTGTCGTTATGCAGGAGAATTACCTCTTCAATGCCAGTGTACGTGATAACATTGCCGTAAGTCGTCCCACCGCCACAATGGATGAAATTATTCGTGCCGCGCGTCTTGCCGGTGCCCATGAGTTTATCCTCGAACTTAAAGAAGGGTATGACACTAAAGTCGGTGAACGCGGTGACTCTTTAAGCGGCGGTCAGCGTCAACGTGTTGCTATTGCACGTGCACTTTTGGCTAATCCGCCTATTTTGATTTTCGACGAGGCAACTTCCGCACTTGACTACGAATCCGAACGAATTATCTTCAACAACATGGGCGCTATCGGTGCTGATAGGACAATGTTAATCATTGCGCACAGATTGAGTGCCGTGCGTCGATGCGATAAAATTATCGTCATTGACAAGGGTGAAATTGTTGAAAGCGGTTCGCACGATCAATTAATGGCACTCGGCGGCTTGTATCGCTACCTCCACGATCAGCAGGAGAGTAGAGGTTAGATCGATAGTGGTTAGATCGATAGTGGTTAGATCGATAGTGGTTAGATCGATAGAAAACCATCGATCCATTGATCCATTGATCCATCGATCCATCGATCCATCGATCCATCGATCCATCGATCCATCGATCCAAAAAGAGAGGTGATAATTATGCCGATAACAAGTTATAAACAATTAGACGTTTGGAATAAATCAATGGACTTGGTTGTAGCAGTTTATCAAATAACCAAACTTTTGCCGAAGTATGAAACTTACGGACTTTCAGACCAAATGCGTCGTGCGGTTGTTTCAATACCTTCAAACATTGCCGAAGGTCAAGGGCGCAATTCTTCGACTGAATTTATGCGTTTTTTAGTTATTGCCCGCGGCTCATGTTCTGAACTTGAAACGCAATTACTGATTTGTATTCGTCTTCAATACGTAAATGAAACTGATGTAGAAAATGCGCTTAATTTATGTCAAAGTGTTGGAAAGATGTTAAGCGCTTTAATTTCAAGATTAAAAGCATAGCTCAAAAAATCACCCTACTATCGATCCATCGAACTATCGATCCATCGATCCAAAAAAGGAGTTTTTCCAATGAAATTTTGGAATTGGCTGGTTCACGGCGAAGAACGTGAAAAAGAAACAGAATTTTTACCGGCAATATTGGAAGTTACCGAAACACCGCCGTCACCTACGGGACGCATTATCATGTGGACGATTTTAATTTTAATTGTCGTAGCTTTGGCATGGGCATTTCTCGGCAAGATAAACGAAGTCGCCGTAGCGCCCGGCAAAGTCATTCCTTCGGGACAAGCCAAAACCGTGCAGGTTAAAAATAAAGGGATTATAAAGGAAATTCGTGTTGTCGAAGGGCAGGTAGTTGAGGAAGGCGAAGTGCTGGTACTTCTTGACCCCACAACTACAACGGCGGATTATGACAGCTTGAAAAAGCGTGCGGCTTATTACAAGCTTGACATTCAGCGCTTGACTGCGGAATTGACGGGACAGCCTTTCGTACCGGAAGAAGACCCCGACCTTGAGGCTCACGATTTAGCGGCGGAAATGGCGCTGTATCAAAGCCGTACCAATGACTATCAGACGCAACTGCAAAGCCGTCAAGATATCATTGAACAGAAAAGCGCAAGACTTCAAGCGACGCAGGCAACTTATGAAAAGTATCAAGCCGGCTTGAATATCGCTCAAGAAAAAGAGTCCCGCTTAAAAGCACTTATCGCTGAAAGTGCTATTTCCGAGTTTCAACTCTTGGAGCAACAGAATCAAACTATTGAATACGCCAAAAACGCACAGGCTGAACTTGACTCAATTAACAGCATAAAGGCGGAAATTGCGGAGGCCGAACAGAATTTGGCTAACGTAAAAGCCTCGTATCAAAAGGATATTATGACTGCACTTGTCGAGGCGAAAAAAGAATATTATTCAATTACCGAATCAATTAAAAAGGCGGACGAAGATGCACGCATGGCGACAATCGTTGCACCGACTGCGGGACGTGTTTATAATCTTGCAGTTCACACCGTAGGCGGCATTGTAACCGACGCGCAACCTTTAATGCAGATTGTTCCGGATGATGTTCCCCTTGTCTTTGAAGTTTATGTGGAAAATAAAGATATAGGATTCGTCAAACTCGGAATGCCTGTTGAAGTCAAAGTCGATTCGTTTAACTTCCAAAAGTACGGTATGATTGACGGTAAGGTTACGGAAATCGGTGCCGATTCCTACAAAGAGCCTAACGATGTGGAGACGTACAATAAATTTAGAGTTATTGTCACGCCTACCGGCAAAAACAGCATTGACGTTATGGGCGAGGATGTTCCGCTTAGCGTAGGTATGAGCGTGAGCGCCGAAATTAAAATTAAAGAAAAGCGTATTGTTGACTTCTTCCTTGATCCATTCCGCAAGTACACTTCCGAAGCTTTGAGGGAGCGTTGATTTATGTCTGAAGATAAAAATAACGGTCAAGATAAAAATAACGGTCAAAACAATCAGGAACTTGTACCGAGTGACGGCAACGCGGTGCAAAAGCCGGACGATAAAAACGGCGGCGAAAAAAAGCAAGCGCTTGCTAAGATAGACTTAGTGAAGGTTCCTGCAGATCAAGCAAATAAAAATCAAGTCAGCACGGACTTAAAATCAGAGGACGGCGGACGCGTAAACGGCATTGATACCGGTCTTGCCTGCCTTATCGCCATTGCGAAGTATTACAACATTCCCGCCGATTATCGGCAACTTGAACGCGCCTACGTGTTGGAAGAAGGCAGCGTAGATTTTACAACGCTTGTTCGTGCCGCTCATGAATTGAAGTTGAAGGCAAGGGCTTATCATGAATTGAAAGAATCCGATTTAGATCGCCTTGTCTACCCCGTGCTTATTCAGTTAAAATCCGGCAGAAAAGTCGTCATAACTACGATTAGAGACGGCGATATTTACATAATGGACCCCGTCTTTTCGCAACAGCCGGTTAAAGCAGACAGGTATAAACTTCTGCTTGATTGGACGGGCGACGCGATTTTATTCACGCGCAGATATGAACTGCCTAAAAAGGCGCAGAAATTCGGTTTCCGCTGGTTCCTGCCGGTCGTCACGAAGTACTTTCCCTTCCTGCGCAGTGTCCTCTTTATGTCATTGGTACTGCAAATTTTGGGTTTGGCGTCACCTTTCTTCGTACAAAACATAATCGATAAAGTATTGGTTCACCG
Organism: uncultured Selenomonadales bacterium; assembly: GCA_946407175.1. The sequence continues at coordinate 5,583 of CAMJNB010000037.1, forward strand.
CGCGGCTGATGCGTTGGACATTTTCGTACTCGGTATGTTGACCTGTACGATTTTCAACACGTGGATAATGGGCGTGCGTTCGTACCTTTTCACAAATATCTGCTCGAAAATGGACGTTGCGCTAAGTTCACGGCTGTTTAAAAATATCACGGCGTTACCTTTAAGCTACTTCCAAAAGTGGCAGGTTGGTGACGTTGTATCACGTCTCGGCGAATTGCAGACTCTTCGTTCGTTTATGACGGGTTCAAGCTTGACTATACTTTTGGACATGGTTTTTGCCGTCATTTATTTCGGCGTCATGTTCCTGTACAGCCGCGTCTTGAGCGTCGTCGTACTCGTAATGATTCCGCTTTTCGTCATTTTAAATTTAGTCGTGGCGCCGATTTTTAAGCGTATGATTAACGAAAGATTTTTAATCGGCAGTGAAAACCGCTCCTTCCTCATCGAAACAATTACCGGCATTCACACGGTTAAAGCCACAAGCGTTGAAAATAATTTCATAAGACGCTATGAAGAGATGCTGGCGCGGCTTGTAAAATCTTCACTCGCCGTAATAAATCTTGCCAACGTCGCAAATACTATCGGTACATTCCTTTTCAGCATGTTCAACCTGCTGATTCTGTGGATTGGCTCCTACTACGTCATGGAAGGAGAAATTACAGTCGGTGAATTGATAGCTTTCCAAATGATTGCGGGACAGTTAATCGCGCCGGTTATGCGTTTAATTAACCAGTGGCAGTACTTCCAGCAAATTCGCGTATCAATGGACAGGCTCGGCGATATCATGAACGAAGAGACGGAACCTGCGTTTAACCCTTCGCGTACTACATTGCCGTCACTGCGCGGCGATATTGCGCTTGAAAAACTTGCTTTCAGCTACACGCCGGAAGGCGGCAAGGTTTTGGACAACATAAATATCCGAATCCCCGCCGGTATGAAAGTCGGCATTGTCGGCAGATCGGGCAGCGGTAAATCGACGTTGACTAAATTAATACAGCGTCTGTTTTTACCGGAGACCGGCAGAATTTTAATTGACGGCGTTGATATCGCGCAGGTTGAACCGGCGTGGTTGCGTCGACAAATAGGCGTCGTGTTGCAGGACAGTAAGCTTTTCAGCGGCACGGTTGAAGAAAATATCCGCATTGCTTGCCCCAACGCAAGTCATGAAGACGTTGTACGCGCGGCGAAACTTGCAGGTGCCGATGACTTTATCAGCAACTTTCCTCACGGCTATGAAACTTTCGTCGGTGAACGCGGCAGTTTGTTAAGCGGCGGTCAGCGTCAACGTGTTGCTATTGCACGCGCACTTATTACGGACCCGCGCATTTTGATTTTTGACGAGGCTACGTCCGCGCTTGACTATGAGTCTGAAAATATCATTATGAGCAACATTGAGCCGATTGCACGCGGCCGTACAATGCTGATGATTGCGCACCGCCTTTCCACCGTCCGAAATTGTGACGCCATTGTTGTTATCGACAAGGGCAGAATCATTGAGGCGGGTTCGCATGATGACTTGATGAAACGTAACGGCGCTTATTCAAAACTTTATCAAGCGCAGATGATTTAATTACTCCTGTTAATTTCCATTACTCCTGTTAATTCCTATTACCCGCTGTTAATTTCTATTACCCGCTGCTGATTTTTATTTACCCGCTGATAATTTTTAAGCGGTTTAATTTTTTTCAGCGATTTAAAATTTGAAAGGTGGATACCTATGGCAACGGCAGTTGAAGTCATGAAAAATTTTTTTACCGTGTTGAAAGATTTTTCGGACGAAAACGGTAATTATGTCGGCGAAAGGGCGCTTGATAAGGCAGTACGCGCTGTCCTCGGCGTCAATGATTTAAAATTTTCTGTGGAAGCATTTAAGATGTTGCTTACCGCTGACGGAATTGAAGGCTATTCCGAGCTTGATTCCGATACGCGCTTGGAAAAAGTCACCGGCATGGTGATTGGCGCAGATTACGATTATGAAGCCGATACCGGCGCGATAAGCGGTTCAAATGCAGGCGGCGCCGTCAAGAAAAATGCGGCTGACATTGTACCCGAATCAGGCGATTTATCTGTAGCGACACTTCCGGAGGAAGGTTCCACAACGCAAATTACGTATACCGGCGATGACGGCAAGTCTTTCACTTTTAATGTCAAGTGGCCGGAAAGTTTTTCAAAATTTGTTTCCGGTACGGCTGTGGACAGTACGACAGATCCCACTGACCGTTTGAAGGATTCGCGTTTTCTTGTCGACCTCAACGATTTTGACGAGAATCAAGAATTTTACGCTGATGAATCCTTATGGTCTCTTTTTACCGACCATGCAACTTACGGCGACATGAAAAAATCTGCGCTTACGATTATGAAGGGCTTGAATACGTATTGGCTGCAAGCCGGCGCAAAACTCATTTATGATTCGTACGGCTTGGATTTTGACGGCAAGACGATTGAAATTCAGCTGATTGCCGACGGAGAGTTTACTACTTCGCATTTTACTACGGCGCGAAATACCGACAGCTTACCTTCCGATAATCTGATAATCGGCTTTAATATTGCAGGTTACGGCAAAATGGATGAGACTAATCCAAACGGGATTATGAAGCTTGGTTCGCACATACTGCATTTTTTTGACAGGATAGTTGCGCATGAAATGGTACACGCGGCGATGTTGGCAAGCGGGACTTTAAAACTTTCCGGCATGCCGAAATTTTTTATTGAAGGCGTGGCGGATTTAATTCAAGGCGACGATGATTTTAATTCTGAACATACAGCAGAGATCAGATATTTCTTTCAAAATAGCGATACCTTAGTTCAAGCTTTGTCTTATGATGAATCAAACGGTTCTAGCTATTCTGCCGGTGATGCGTACCTGCGTTTTATTGCGAAAGCTGCCGCCGATACAAATATTTTTGTTGGGACGGATGAAAATAAAAATCAGACGATAAATTTTGACGGCAACACTACGATTATCACGAATTACGACGAATCCAATACCATTAACTACGCGACGAATTTTGTTGCGGCA
>CAMJNB010000038.1 GCA_946407175.1 uncultured Selenomonadales bacterium
GTCGTTTAAATCTGCGTGGGAGAAGGATTTTTTTTCGCCGGTAATTTGAATTTCGACAAACTCACCTGCACCGGTTTTCACAACGTTGCAATCGGCAAGCGTCTCATAATCTTCAGAGTAGTTTAAATCCAAAAGTTTTTCGCCGGAAGGTGAAATGCCGGCAGAAATTGCCGCAACAAAATCTGTCACGGGGAAGACGTTGCCCTGTTCATAAATCGTGTTGCAAGCCTCGACAAGCGCCACGAATGCTCCGGTTATCGACGCCGTGCGCGTGCCGCCGTCCGCCTGCAGTACGTCGCAGTCAACGGTTATGGTCCTTTCGCCTATTGCCGTTAAATCTGTCACTGCACGAAGAGCCCTGCCGATAAGCCGCTGAATTTCGGTGTTGCGTCCATTAATTTTACCGCCTCTGTCACGGCTTGAACGCGGAATTGTTGAGCCCGGCAACATTGAATATTCCGCCGTAACCCAGCCGGTACCCGTGCCTTTCAAAAATGGCGGGACTTTATCTTCAACCGTCGCCGCGCAGATAACTTTTGTGTTGCCTACTTCGATTAGCGCCGAGCCTGCAGGGTGCATTTGAAAATGCCGCTCCAAAAATACGGGACGTAATTGATCTGCGCGTCGTCCGTCAATCCTGTTCAATTCTGTAACCTCTATTCAATCTTATTTTGAAAATAAAAAATTTCGTCCGATAGTGCTTTTAAAAAATTATCGTTAAAATTTCTTAACGAATTATAGCACTTTCAGACGAATAGTAAAATTTTTTATGGTTAATATGCGTAAAAATTTTTAGGCTGGTCGATAGCCTAGCCCCTAATCCCTAAATCTCCGTGTTCCACATAATCAGCGCGTCTTCGCCGTCTTCATAATATCCTTTGCGCACTCCGACGCCATGTAGTCCGAATTTTTCATAAAGCTTAATAGCCGCAGTGTTGCTTACGCGAACTTCCAGCGTCACGCCGTGTACGCCGCGCAGTTTAACACGCCGAATAATTTCTGCAAAAAGTTTTGCGCCGATACCTTGACCGCGATAATTTTTTTCTACCGCGATATTTGCAACGTCCGCGTCGCCGAAACTTATCCACGCGCAGGCGTAGGCAACAATTTTACCGTCAAGCTCGGCAACAATGCTTTCAGAATCATTTCTTACGGTCTCATACCAAAAATCCTCAAGCGTCCAAGGAAGATCGAAACTGTTAAATTCAATTTCGGCAACGGCGTCAACGTCTTTAACAGTCATCTTGCGAAAAATTACTTGTGGCGTCTGTCCCATAATTCCTCCGCCTCCGAACGCCTAAGGTAAAGCGGCTCCATATCCATTACGTTGCCTTCCTTGCCGTCGTCAAGTAAATTTTTGCCGCAAATTGCAACGTTCACTGCGCGGGGCATTCGCAAATGCATTGGCGCAAATGTCACGTTGGCAGGAAGTTCACTTTTAATTTTACTCAATACGTCGCCGCATAAAATTATTTCGTCGCCTGACTCTGACGCCGCCTGTAAAATTTCGGCAATGGATTTAACTTTAACTTCGTCAAGCGGCACGGCGTTTTGAAATGTCTGTACGTAGGCGGAATTTTTTTGCGCGTCGATTAACGTTAAAATTTTTGCGGAAATGCGCGGGAAGTGGCAGGCAAGCGCTTGAAGTGTAGGGACGCCGATAATTTTTACTTGCCATGCGTAGGAAAGAGCCTTTGCCGCCGCCAAACCTATTCGCAAGCCGGTGAAGGAGCCGGGTCCCAAGCTTACGGCTACCGCGTCAACTTTTTCGACGTTTGCAATTTTTAAGACTTGTTCAATTTGCGGCAGAAGATTTTCCGAGTGGTACAGTTTAGATTCCTGCGAAATTTCGGCTAAAATTTTTTCATCAGATATCAGTGCCACGCCTGCCGCGCGCGTGGAAGTTTCTATGCCTAAGATTAACAAAATTTTTTCCTCTAATCAGTGTATATGAAGTCCTGTCGACATACCGAGATGGTTACGGTTACGCCAAAATTGTATCAAGCAAATTGCCGCGCAGGTTAAACCTACGGAAGTTGAAAGCGTCAAGGGAAGTTGCAGACCTTCAGGCGCGTGCAGTATGTATGTAACCGTGACAGCCGTCATGAAAACTGCAGGGATAAGCGCCGCGAAATATGCCTTGCCTTCAAGTTTCATCACCATGTAAACCGCGCCTGTCCATAACATAATCGTAGCAATGGATTGATTGACCCACGCGAAGTAACGCCAAACCGAATTGAAGTCCATTTGCGTTATCACGCCGGTAACAAGTATCAGCGGCAATGCAAACATAAGACGATTTTTAATTTTATCCTGCGGCATTTTTAACCAATCGGCAAGAATTAAACGCGCAGAACGTAAAGCCGTATCGCCGGAAGTTATAGGACAAACTACAACGCCGATCATTGCAAGCGCCATACCTACGCCGTCACCGAGAAAGCCGACGGTAATTTGGTGAACAACGCCGCCCGCGCCGTGAGCATCCATTTCTGTAGCAAGTGCACTTGTACCATGAAAGAAAGTTACAGCCGCCGCCGCCCAAATCAACGCGATGACGCCTTCACTAATCATAGCGCCGTAAAATACCGGACGCGCCAACCTCTCACTATTCAAGCAACGTGACATTAAAGGTGACTGTGTTGCATGAAAGCCGCTTATCGCGCCGCAAGCTACGGTTATGAACATTAAAGGCCATATCGGCATTTCGTCGCCCTTAGGATTCAAATTAGCCAATACCATTTCCGGCATGTCCGCGCTTGAATTTAAAAGCATTCCGCCCATAATTCCAAGCGCCATTATGATAAAGCAAATGCCGAATATCGGATAGAAACGCCCAATGATTTGATCAATCGGCAACAGCGTTGCAAGGAAGTAGTATAACAAAATTGCCAAAAGTAAAATCGTGACGTTAAAGCCGGTTATCATTTTTAAAAGTCCCGCAGGACCTACGGCGAATACCGCGCTAAGTAAAACTAACAGCAATATGAGAAAGCAGCGCATAAATATTAAAATTTTATCGCCCATATATTTGCCGACAACTTCCGATAAACTTTTACCGTCTTCGCGCAGTGATATCATTCCCGACAAATAATCGTGAACGCCGCCTGCAAAAATCGTTCCGCAGACAATCCAAATGTAGACGCAAGGTCCCCAAATTGCACCGGCTACCGCGCCGAATATCGGTCCAAGCCCCGCGATATTTAAAAGCTGAATTAAAAATACTTTCCACGTCGGCAACGGCACGAAGTCAATGCCGTCATTTTTTCGCACGGCAGGCGTAGGCGCGTCCGTCGGCTTGAAAAAATTGTCTATGATTTTTCCGTAGACAAAAAAGCCGATTAAAAGCGCCGCCAATGCGATTAAAAAAGTTACCATAACAATTCACCTCACGTATAAAATTTCTGCTCATCAAATCTGAATTGCGATTTTAAATTCTGTGTGCTAAAATTTTTTGAATTATGATAGAGCATTAAAAAATTATGACGCATAATAGCACAGCACGAAAAGTTTTTCAATTACCGATTTTTTGTAAAGATTGAAGGTTGGAATTTAAAGAGATTGAAGGTTGAATTTATGGTTGATAAAAATTTATTTGTCTACGATTTAGCCGTTACAGCTATTTTAAAAAATGAGGCGCCGTACGTCAAGGAATGGGTTGACTATCACCTTTTGGCAGGTGTCGACCATTTTTTTCTGTACGACAATGAAAGCCCCGACAACTTGAAAGAAGTTTTGCAACCGTACATTGACGCGGGAATTGTCACGTACATTTTTTATCCCGGTCAGTCGCGGCAGTACGAGGCTTATAACGACGCATTAAGGTATAAATTTTTCTGTCGCTACATGACGTGGATTGACGGCGATGAATTTATTTTTCCAAAGAGTCAGTCGACAATATCTGAAGTGTTGGACGAAGTTTTTACGCAAAATCCAAACGCGGCGGCACTCGGCGTGAATTGGTGCTTATTCGGCTCGAATCACCATAAAAAGGCTGATTTAAGTCGCGGCGTTTTGGACAGGTTCACTGCGCGGGATTCAGAGGTAAATAAGCACGTAAAAATTATTTCCAATCCCCGCAAGGTAAAATTTTTTCCCAATCCACATTACGCCGTTTACTTTGATAATTGTAGCGCGGTCAATGAGACAGGGAAATTTTTTGTCGGTCCTTTCAACGAAGATTTGACGGCAGAAAAAATTGTGATAAATCATTATCACACAAAGTCTTTTGAAGAGTACGAACAGAAAATTAATCGCGGCAACGCTGACGGCAAAAATCCCCGCTCCATTAAAACTTTTAAAATACACGATACCAACGCCGAATTTGACGACGGCATTGTAAAATATCGCGATTCGCGCTTAGTTTCATTGTTACCGTACGGCGGCATGGAAAATCTTATGCAGTCTAAAAAAATAAATCACGGAAGACTTTTCAACGCGCTGACAAAAAATATTTTGTCGACCGTTGCTAAAAATGTACCGCCGCAAGTTTTTGAAGGCAACATGGAAACGTTTTTAACTTGCCTCAGCTTAAGTTCCTACCTTAAAGAAAAATTTCTTGATGAATACGCCGCGAAATTTTTTGAAGAAACCGCGCTCAATGCAATTTGCCGAACTATGTACACCAACTTGAAAATTTCCGATGTCTTCATGTTGCTTGACGAAATGCCGCGAATTTTGACGTTGCCTTACTCAGCAGTCAGCCAATTAAATGAACTTATTTTAAGAATACTGCCGCAGGTTATGGCGAATTTCCGAATGCAAGATCGTTGGCAAGATTTTTATGAGGCTGAATACGCTTTAAAAATGTTGCAGAGTTTTGCCGCCAAAAACTAACCCCTAATTCCTAAACCCTAAACCCTATCATCGAGGTGATATATTTGCGCTTGTTCATTGCCGAAAAACCGAGCATGGCACGTGAAATTGCCGCGTGTCTTAAAAATCCCAAAAAAGGTGACGGCTACATAAAGACGAATGACGGCGTTGTAACGTGGCTTTTCGGTCACGTCCTGCGTCAAGTTGAACCGGACGCTTACGACACGAAATATAAAATTTGGCGGCTTGAAGACCTGCCGATAATTCCAACAGTATGGAAAATGGAAGTCGACCCTAAAGCCGCCGCGCAGTTTAACATTGTGAAAAATTTAATTTCAAAGTCTGATGAAATTGTTCATGCCGGCGACCCCGACCGCGAAGGTCAATTACTTGTTGATGAGGTTTTGGACTTTATCGGCAACAAAAAACCTGTCAAGAGAATTTTGCTTAACGCCCTTGACCGTGACAGCATTATCTACGCTCTTGAACACCTTGACGACAATAAAAATTTTTTCAACTTGAAACAGTCCGCGCTTGCACGCTCCCGCGCAGATTGGCTTATCGGCATGAATCTTTCACGCGCCTACACTATCGCCGCGCAAAGGGCGGGACATAAAAAATTGGTTTTACCTATCGGCAGAGTTAAAACACCGACTTTGGCGCTGGTTGTTCGCCGTGAACGCGAAATTCAGAATTTCAAGCCGGTAGATTTTTATAAAATTCACGCGCAGTTTCAACACGCTAACGGTATTTTCACCGCGATATGGCGTCCGAATGAAGAGTTCATAAAGTCCATAAATCCTACGGCGATTGATTCGGAAGGGCGATTGGTAAATAAAAAAGCCGTTGCGTACTTTCTCAAAAAATTTTCCGAAATGCCGCACGACGCCGAAATTACCAAACTTGAATCCGCCAAGCGTAAAGAATCGCCGCCGTTGCCTTTTTCACTTTCAACCTTGCAAATTGCCGCAGGAAAAGCATTCGGCTACACGCCGCAACAAGTTTTGGACGCCGCGCAGAGTTTGTACGAAAAAAAATTTACCACTTACCCGCGCTCGGACTGCCAATACTTGCCGCTGAATCAATTTAACGCCGCAACAAAAATTTTGGCGCATCTTCAAAATACTGACGACAAAATTTTAAAAAGACTCGTTGACAACGCTGACGCGAAGATTAAAAGCCGCGCGTGGAACACGTCAAAAGTTTCCGCGCACCATGCAATTATCCCTACAGTCAAGCCACTCGGTGAAGTCACGCAAATTGAATTGAACGTCTACAATCTCATTGCGAAAAATTACGCCGTGCAATTTCATAAATTTCACCTTTACGACGAAAGCACCGTGACTGTCACGTACAAGGACGAAATTTTTTCCGTCACTTCAAAAATGGTTACGCAAAACGGTTGGCGCGATTTTTACACAATGCCGAAAATTGTCAAAGAAGATGAGGTAGCTGAAACGTTGCCGAAGATGAAACAAGGCGACAAGGTGACTTATGAAAACGCCGAAGTTAAAGTCAGCACGACGAAACAACCTGCGCGCTTCACGCCGTCAACTTTGGTACAAGGCATGAAAGAAATTCATAAGTTCGTGAAAGACCCTGATTTAAAAGTGAAGTTGAAAGATGTTTACGGCATCGGCACGGAGGCGACACGCGCGGCTATCATTGACGACTTGATTAAGCGAAATTTTTTGGTCACTGCGCGTGACAAGAAAAAAACTTTAACGCCGACGGAAAAAGCCTTTATGCTGATTGACGCCCTGCCTGACGCGCTGACTTATCCCGACGCTACGGCAATTTGGGAAGATAAACTTCACATTATGTCTGACGGCAAGGGTACGCTGGACGAATTTTTAAGCGGTCAAGCTAAATTTACCGGCGAACTCTGCGCGGACGCCGTCAACGCCAAATTTAAAGCACCTGCGGGTGTCTACAAATGCCCGCGCTGTCAAAAAGGCGTTATGGTTCAGCGCAACGGCAGGAACGGCTTGTTTTGGGGTTGCAGTAGATATCCCGAATGCAATATGACTTGTAACGACGTGAAGGGTAAACCCGCGCTTGATGAAAAAATCTTTCGGCATAGTTAAGTTGCCGTATTGAGTTGTTCTGAAAATTGAATTTATTGACTTTCAAAATATAACTTGCTACACTTCCTAAAAATTTTTGGGAAGTGATTTTATTTTGACTAATGAGCAACTCGCCGAACAAATTTTTAAAATTGCAGGCGGAGCTGAAAATATTTTAGCCGTGACAAATTGTATGACGCGCGTGCGTCTTCAACTTGCGAAAAAAATTTCTGCGGACGAAGTGAAAAAGCTTGAAGGCGTTCTCGGCATCAATGAAGAGGAAAACGAATTTCAAATTATCGTTGGTCCCGGCAAATCTACCAACTTGGCGACGGCGTTAAACGAAATTTTAAAAAAGTCGAATAAGCCGCGAATCGGTGACGGCAAGGCGTTGCACGAAGAAATACGAGCGAAAAATGCTACGCCGTTCAAACTGTTTCTGAAAAAAATTTCAAGCATATTTATCCCGCTGATACCGGGATTCATAGCGTGCGGCTTGATAACGGGACTTGTCGGCGTGGCGTTGAAAATTTCGCCGGAACTTGCAAACGCGCAGATTATCAAACTGCTTTCAGTCTTCGGCAACGCGGTATTTTGGGGAATGAATTTGTTTGTAGGCTACAACGCGGGAAAAATTTTCGGCGGCACTCCGATAATCGGCGGCGTATTGGCGGCGATAATAACTCACCCCGTGCTTGCCGATATAAATTTTTTCGGCGATAATCTTTTACCCGGTCGCGGCGGCGTAATTTCAGTGGTACTTGTCGCGGCATTGGGCGCGTGGCTTGAAAAAATTTTGCACAAGGTCGTACCTGAAATGTTCGATTTATTTTTAACGCCGTTCATCACCGTGCTGATTGCGGGCGCGGCGGCAATTTTCATTTTGCAACCGGTAGGCGGCGCAATTTCGGACGCGATAGGTACTGCGGCAACAAGCGCGATAAGCTCCGGCGGCGGCGTGGTAGGCGCGATTTTGGCGGGAGTATGGTTACCGCTGGTAATGTTCGGCGCCCACCAAGCCTTCACGCCGATACACGTGGATTTAATTTCAACCTACGGCATGACGATTTTGTTACCGATTTTGGCAATGGCAGGTGCGGGACAAGTCGGCGCGGCGGCGGCGGTTTATTTCAAGACGAAAAATAAATTTTTGAAAAAAACTATCGCGTCGGCGTTACCAATAGGCATGATGGGCGTTGGCGAACCGCTGATTTACGGCGTGACATTTCCGCTTGGCAGACCGTTTATCGGCGCGTGCATAGGTGCGGCATTCGGCGGCGCAGTGCAAGCGTCGAACATGGTAGGCGCGGCAACGTTGGGAATTTCCGGCTTACCGCTTGCCGCAACGGTCAATAACATTCCGATTTATCTTTTAGGCGTCGGCGTGTCGTATGTCGCAGGATTTATTGCAACGTGGCTTTTGGGCTTTGATGATCCTGAAGATTAGCTTTCAGCTTTTAGCTTTCAGTTTTTAATTTTCAGTTTTTAGAATCCTGCAAGCTGCAAGCTGACAGCTGTAAGCTTTTCATTTTTTATTCAATTCAACGGGGAAGTGCTAAAAATGTTGACAAAGAGAATTATTCCTTGCCTTGACGTGAAAGAAGGTCGCGTGGTTAAAGGTACAAACTTCGTCGGACTT
>CAMJNB010000039.1 GCA_946407175.1 uncultured Selenomonadales bacterium
GGACTTGGTACGGTTACTGCGGCTGAAAACGGATACTTGAAAATAAGTTTTACAAATCCCGAAATTGGTGAAAAGATGTTAAAGTCAGTTGCCGCACCGATTGAAAAAGCTGATGAATAGCTGCTAGCCGTTAGCTGTCAGCTTGTAGCTGTTAGCCGTTAATTGCTAATGGCTACTAGCTAATGGCTAATGGCTACTGGCTAATAGGTGTTAGCCATGAGTATTGAAGATATTAAGGCGGAACTTTTCAGACTTCGCCGCGAAATAAAAAAGCATAATAAGAAATATTACGAAGACGACGCGCCGGAAATTACCGATTTTGAGTTCGATGCGCTTATGAACCGCTTGAAGGAAATTGAGGCGGAATATCCTGAATTTATCACGCCGACTTCACCGACGCAAATTGTTGGCGGAACTGCGCGACGCACCGCCGGTAAACTCGTGCCGCACGATGTACCTATGCTTTCACTGCAAGACGTTTTCTCCCGTTACGAAGTGGAAAATTTTGTACGCGATATGACAGAAAAACTTGACGCACCTGAATTTATCGTAGAGGAAAAAATAGACGGTCTGTCCGTTGCCTTACGCTACAGAAACGGCGAATTGGTACAGGCGGTTACGCGCGGCGACGGCGTGACGCAGGGCGAAGATGTCACGGAAAATGTTCGCGTAATTTCCGACGTTGTACAAAAATTAATCGACGCACCTGCCTACCTTGAAATTCGCGGCGAAGTTTATATGACGAAGAAAAATTTTGAACTCGTCAACGCAAGGCAGGAACGTCTTGGATTAAAAACTTTCGCAAACCCGCGTAACTGTGCGGCGGGAACTTTGCGCCAACTTGACAGCAGAGTTGTTGCCGAAAGAAAACTTTCAATGTTCGTCTTTAACCTGCAGGCGGTTGAAGGTATTGAGCTTACAAGCCACACCGATGCTTACGAATTTATGAAACGCAACGGCATTAAAATCATTCACGATTACGCCGTTTGTCATACCTTTGATGAAGTTTGGAGCGCGATTGAAAAAATCGGCGGTTACCGTGAAAATTTGGACTACGACATTGACGGCGCCGTTGTTAAGGTAAACGACTTTGCCCAGCGTGAAGAGCTTGGCGCGACAAGTAAAGTGCCGCGTTGGTCCGTTGCCTACAAATACCCGCCAGATGAAAAGGAAACGATTTTAAAAGGCATTGAATTAAGCGTTGGACGTACCGGCAGAGTGACACCGACCGCAATTTTTGAACCGGTGATTTTGAACGGTACGCGCGTCGAGCGTGCCACTTTGCATAATCAAGACTTTATCGACGGGCTTGATATCAGAATCGGCGACACGATTAAAGTTTACAAGTCCGGTGAAATTATTCCGAAAGTCAGCGGCGTGAATCTTGCCAAACGTCCTGCCGACGCCGTACCTTTCAAGTTGCCTGAAAACTGTCCCGTCTGCGGTCACAAGCTTGAACGCGCTGAAGATGCCGCAGATTTTCGCTGTACAAATTTAAGCTGCCCCGCGCAGTTTGAAAATGCCCTTCTAAACTTCGCAGGACGCCCCGCAATGGACATTAAGGGCTTGGGGGATACTTCTATACCGAAACTTATTTCTGAAGGCTATGTACGAGATATTTCGGACATTTACCGCCTGCACGAACGCCGCGCAGAATTGATCGACAAAAAGATTTTCGGTCGCGAAAAAAATACAGATAAAATTCTTGCCGCGATTGAAGAAAGTAAAAAAAATCCGCCCGAACGTCTTTTAACCGGTCTCGGTATTTTCGGTGTAGGCAGTGCCGCCGCGAAAGATTTAATTCGGCATTTCGGCGGCATTATGCAACTTGCAAGCGCTACTGTTGAGGATTTGTTAAACGTCAATGAAATAGGCGGCGTCACGGCTAAAAATATCGTGGACTTTTTTGCCGATGATGCGAATAAAAAATTGATTGAGGAGTTGAAAAAATTGGGCTTAACTCTTGAATCGGACATGCCGAAGGTTGAAGGCAATTCCGAAATCAGCGGTAAAAGTTTCGTGCTGACCGGTAAACTTTCAAAGTACGGACGCAATGACGCGGCTAAGTTGATTGAAGAGCGCGGCGGCTTTGTTAAAGGCAGTGTGTCAAAGAAAACTGATTATGTTATTTGCGGCGAAGATCCCGGCTCCAAACTTACTAAGGCAAATGAACTCGGCATTAAGGTTTTGAATGAATCTGAATTTGAAAAGTTACTCGGAATTAGTGAATAAATGATGACCGTTAATAGCCACCTGTTACAAGCTATCGGCTAAAAATAAAAATTCTCTCGGCAAAATTCGTCGAGAGTTTTTTTGTTGCATATTCCTTTACAAAATTTTTTTCTTTTGGTAAACTACTTAAAAAAGGGTGATAAAAAATGATGAGACCAAAGAAAACTACTTCACAAGCAAAGTTAATGTACTGCGAAGAATGCGGCAAGCTTTTCAGTTCATTGCGCGGCGAAAAACTTTGTCCGCAATGCGGGGCAAAAGATCGTGAGGCAAAAGATAAAATAAAAGAATATCTTAGAGACAATCCCGACGCTACATTGAAAGAGGCGGCGGCGGCAACGGGAGCACCTGCCGAAACTGTCAAGCGCTTTACAATGGAAGTCATTTCGTCCAAATTAAGTTCCAACAAAATGGGTGAAACTGAACACCCCTGCGCGAATTGCGGCAAAATGATAAAGACCGGCATGTACTGCCCCGCTTGTTCCGCCGAATTGCAGAAAAAAGCTCAACAAAATGCGCAGGCTATGTCCGCCGTCACCACTACACGCGAAGAAGATTCTAAACCGCGCGAAGTCAAAGGTTTAGACTCCGATTTCAACAAGGCTTTAAATTCAAAACCTGCACGTCGCAGAATGTATCAAAGTGTTATTGACGATCGTAAAGACAGATAAGCGACATTAAAATATTTTTTAGCTTAAATCAGTCTTAATTTAATTTAGTGAGGGCAAAAAATTTTGTGAGAGAAAATTTTTTCCAATTACCTTGTCAAGTTCATCCCACTTCTATGTGGAGATGAATTTTTTTAACTTTTCGACAAAAATTTTTCTAACTTTTTACGCCTGAATTTCGATTTGCTTTTAAAGGGGGTATGCTCATGGCAACAGATTTATACTGGCCTGAAAGGTTACGCGGATTAATTTCTACGGTCAACGCGTCCGACGTGCTGGCAGTCATTTTAGTAGCAATTATAATTTACAAACTTTATCGAATGATTGAAGGCACCCGCGCAGTTACGCTTGTCAAAGGCATACTGGTTTTATTTACCGTAAATTTTTTGTGCAACATGTTGCACTTGCACTTATTGTCATGGCTTTTTGAAAAAATAATGACGTGGTCTTTTGTCGTCTTGCCAATCGTGTTTCAGCCGGAATTGCGCCGTACACTTGAAAAACTCGGTGAAGGAAGATTTTTATTTGAAGACAGAGTGAGCTTGGACGAAGAGGAAGCAAATAAAGTCGTCAAAGAATTGGTCGCGGCGTCCAAAGAACTTTCTGCTACAAAAACCGGTGCGCTGATGGTTATTGAACGTGAAATGGGCTTGAATGATATCGGCGACACGGGCATAAAAATAGACGCTTTGATAACGTCCGAATTTTTATTAAATGTCTTTATACCGAATACGCCCTTGCATGACGGCGCGGCGATTATTCGCGGTAAAAGATTAATTTCTGCAGGTTGTCTTCTTCCACTTACCGAAAGACGCGGATTGCCGAAAGAATTGGGGACTCGTGACCGTGCCGCGATAGGTTTATCGGAGCAATGCGACGCCTTAGTTTTAATCGTAAGTGAAGAGACAGGGACCATTTCCATTGCAGATAACGGACGCCTTACGCGCCGCCTTGATGAAAATACTTTAGCCGCCGCACTTCGCCCCGCATTTATTAAAGCCGACAGAAAGAAAGGTCACAACTTCTTTGAACTGTGGCGGAGGAAGGATTAATTAATTAAGAATTAAAAGCTACCCGCTACTCGCTACCAGCTACCCGCTACTTTATAAACTGTTCAATCGCCTTATGAAGATTTTCAATCGCCTGCTTGTCACCGTCATTAATCGCGTCAATAATGCAGTGCTCCATATGATCTTTCAAAATAATTCTGCTTACGGCTTTAATGGCGGCGTCGACGGCGGAAAGTTGTATCAAAACTTCGCTACAGTCCCTGCCGTCGTTAATCATACGCTTTATAGCCTCAAGGTGACCGATAAGCCGCGCCATTCGATTTAGTACCGCCTTTGTCTGCGTATGCTGATGCTTTATAATCGTGCCGTCCGGTAAAATATGTTCGTGTTCCTTCATTGCTAATCCCACCTAAAAATTTTTTCAAATTATAACATATTTTTCTGCGCGGAATAATTTTTAATTCTACGTTCGGCAAAGAAATTTTTCATAAGTTCACGACATTGCCTTTCCAAAACGCCGGCAGTAACTTGAATTTGATGATTAAGCGCGGCATTGTTCGTGACATTGAAAAGAGATTCGCAAGCGCCGAATTTTGAATCAGTTACGCCGTAGACAAGACGTTTAAGTCTGCAAAGTACCAACGCTCCGGCGCACATCGGGCATGGTTCGACTGTGACATAAATCGTGCAGGTTGACAATCGCCGTCGACCTATTTTTTTTGCACCTTCGCGCAAAAGTAAAATTTCAGCGTGAGCCGTTGCGTCGTCAAGCTGTTCAATTCTATTATGTTCGGCGCAAACTAAAATGCCGCTCTCGTTAATGAGAACGGCACCTATCGGAACTTCTCCCTCGTCGTAAGCTTTCATCGCTTCCAAAATTGCAAGATTCATAAAAATTTCGTCATTCAATTTTAAATCACCTCGTAGGCAACAGTGCTTCCAAATCCATGCTCCCGTAGTAAAATAGGGACTGCGTACCCGTGCTTGTCAATTCCAGCTTGTAGGGGTCGGAAATTTTCACGGGCTTGGGCGTATTTTTTTTGCCCATTGCGGCATTTAGTTCATCAAGAAAACTCTTGCCGCCGCCTTGCTTTTGCTCGTCGTAGCGCCGTCCTACGTCGTTATCGATTCGTTTAACGCGGGCGATTCTTTGTATTCTTTCAATCATTTTAATCACCGCCTTTTAATTTTTTTCGCCCTAAGGCGAGCCGGGCTAATATGTCGGTAAGACCTCTTGCCCGGCTGGGGTAACAATCCTTCGCCAATGTTATCCTGCGGTTTTTTACTTACAGCACTGTCCATACCTCTCAGGACTGTTTAACCATAAGCCGTAGAGCGGCAGATTAGGATTTACGTCCACCGGTACCTATATATTCGCAAGTAACGTAGTCAGTTAAGACTTAGGCTAGTCAAACAAGACTTTTACAAGTCTACGCAGTTAAGCGTGAGGTTTTTGACTTTTCACACATTCTTTCACCAAATATATCGTATAGGCGGGTAAAAAAATAAACCCCACCGCAGTTCACGGCAGGGGTGATATTAGCTTGTAGCTTGTAGCCATTAGCTTTAATTTTTAATTCTAAATTATTTCAGCGCGTCACCGATTTTGGAATTGGTCTCACGAGCGGCGGCAACACTTTCAGCGAATTTGGCCTTTTCTTCGTCGGAGAATTTGACTTCAACAATTTTTTCACAGCCGTCTTTGCCGAGAATTACGGGAACGCCGATGCAAAGGTCTTTTTCGCCGTATTCGCCGTCAAGATATACGCAACAGGGAATTAATTTCTTAGCGTCAAGAGCGATAGCCTCAACCATAGCCGCTGCAGCCGCGCCGGGTGCGTACCATGCGGAAGTGCCGAGAAGTTTTGTAAGCGTTGCGCCGCCGACTTTCGTAGATTCAACTGCCTTTGTAATTTGTTCTTGGCTCAAAAGTTGCGTCACGGGAATGCCGCGATACGTTGCAAGACTTACAAGCGGAACCATAGTTTTATCGTTGTGACCGCCGACAACCATGCCGTCAACGTCAGTAGGTGTTGCAGGATAGCCTGCCTCTTTCAAAGCCTCTGCAAGGAAGTAACGGAAACGGCTGCTGTCAAGCATACCGCCTTGACCGAGAATGCGATTGCGCGGAATGTTAGCCGTCTTAAGCGTCAAGTAAGTCATCGTGTCCATAGGATTGGAAATGATGATTAAAATGGCGTCAGGCGAATACTGCAGTACGCGATCCACAACCTGCTTTACAATCTTTGCATTGGTGCCGATAAGGTCTTCGCGGCTCATGCCGGGACGACGCGGAACACCGGACGTGATAACTACAACTTGCGAACCTGCCGTTGCTTCGTAGTTGTTGGTGACGCCGGTTACCTTCGTGTCGAAGTTAAGCATGTGCGCCGTCTGCATAATATCCATTGCCTTGCCTTCGGAAAGTCCTTCTTTGATATCGATAAGGACGACTTCACTTGCAAAGCCTTTTGTTGCCAAAACGTTAGCCGCCGTTGCGCCGACGTTACCTGAACCTACTACAGTGATTTTCATAAAAAAATTTCCTCCTCGTAATATTTGAAAACTTATAAGTTTGAGGTTACATTGTTAATTTACTGAAAGCTGACAGCTGTAAGCTAAAAGCTATTCTTCAGTAAAGCTGTCCTTGCCGAGTCCGCAAATAGGACAAACCCAATCGTCCGGCAAATCTTCAAACGTCGTGCCGGGTTCAATGCCGTTATCGGGATCTCCCGCCTCTTCGTCATATTCGTAGCCGCAAACGCAAATATACTTTTTCACGTCAAGCCCTCCCCCTAAATTTTATGGTTAAATTATTGTATCACAAGTTAAAATTTTTTCAACGCTAAAAAAAAATTTTCTTAATATCACAAACGCCACTTTAACTTTCGCTGATAATGTTGTAATTGCAGTCACAAAGTGTAGGAATGCGACCGACTTCACGAATGAGTTTTATCAAATAATCTTCCGTCAAAAATTTTGGGCTTGACGCACCTGCCTCGTGCAAAATATTTTCACGGTGTATCGTGCCGTCAATATCATCCGCGCCGAAAGTCAATGCAACCTGCGCGACCGGTACGCCGAGCATTACCCAGTACGCCTTAATATGTTTGAAGTTGTCGAGCATAAGGCGGGAAATTGCAAGCGTGCGTAAATCGTCGTACATGGAAGTTTGCGTGATTTTATTTTCAAGCGCGGTATGTTTAGGCAGGAAAGGAAAGCAGATAAACGTTTGAAAACCGCCTGTTTCGTCCTGCAGTTCGCGCAGTTTTAAAAGGTGTTCGACTCGCTCTTCAATCGTTTCAATGTGACCGTACAGCATTGACGCATTTGTTTTCAAGCCGAGTTTGTGCGCAGTGCGTGCCACGTTAAGCCATTCATCGGCAGTAGCTTTTTTCGGACACAAAATATTTCTCACGCGGTCTGATAAAATTTCGGCGCCGCCACCTGCTATTGCTTGCAGTCCGGCTTTTTTTAATTTGCGTAAAACTTCTTCCACGCTTAAGCCTGAAATTTTTGCAAAGTGCGTAATCTCTACGCCGGTAAAACCTTTTATGTAAAGCGCGGGAAATTTTTCATGAACCGCTTGCAATATTTCAAGGTAATTTTCAAAAGTCCAAGTAGGGTGAAGACCGCTGACAACGTGCAAGCCGCCCATATTCGGTGACTTCAATGCGTCTTCAACCAGCGCGATAACTTCATCAATAGTCATTGCGTATGCACCGGCGGAATTTTCGTCACGTCCGAACGCGCAGAATTTACAACGCGCTTTACAAATATTCGTAAGGTTTACGTGACAGTTGACGTTGTAATAAACATTATCGCCGCAAATTTTTTTCCTCACGTAATCGGCAAGTGAACCTATAGCCGCCAAATTTTTGCAATGAAAAAGCGCGAGTCCGTCTTCAAATGTCAAACGTTCGCCGCGCAGAATTTTTTCTTCAATATATTTTAACTCTTCGTCAATCACAAAAATTACTCCGTTCAAAATTTTTCGGCATTATATCAAAAAAATTTTCGCCTTTCAAATTTATTTACCGCCG
The DNA here is from genome assembly GCA_946407175.1 of uncultured Selenomonadales bacterium. The sequence goes on from CAMJNB010000039.1 coordinate 7,954, forward strand.
ACCTAAGTTTAACGGTAAACTTAAAATTTATTGACGGTTAACATAAATTTTTGTACAATGACGGCGCCAAAAATTTTGTAAGAGATGAAATAAGTTTTGCAACATACAATCGGAACAACTGAACTTTCAAAAATGGCGTTATGCGTAGCTCTGTGTTGCGTGACGGCGTACTTGTCATTTCCCCTGCCGTTTACGCCGGGCATGGTTACGGCGCTGACAATCGCGATGAGTTTGGCGGCGTACATTTTAAATCCGAAACAAACTTTCACGGTGATTTTAATCTACCTGATAATGGGCGCGGCAGGTTTACCGGTTTTCGCAGGTGGTTCGGGACTCGGAAAACTTTT
>CAMJNB010000040.1 GCA_946407175.1 uncultured Selenomonadales bacterium
CGATTCATCCCGCCGCTTATGGAAGCGGGGGTATTCTCGCCTTGTTTGGATAAAAAATTTTTCTTGACAATTCGCCGCAAATACTCTAATATAGGCAACGTCTTAATTTAAGACTGACTTACGGGGACGTAGCTCAGCTGGGAGAGCGTTTGACTGGCAGTCAAGAGGTCGAGGGTTCGAGCCCCTTCGTCTCCACCAAATTTGAAAATTTTTTTCGAGATAGATTATAAATTCGGTTTAAGCCGATTTTTTTTTGCAAAAGATTGAGTGATGTGCAAATGGAAAATGTAATGGGCTTGACGCAGGACAGAGCGCCGTTATTGGAAGCGTTAGAAAAAATGAAGGAAACGCGGCTTGTACCTTTCGACGTACCGGGTCATAAACGCGGACGCGGTAATCATGAGCTGGCGGAATTTTTGGGACAAGACTGCCTTGACGTAGACGTAAACTCAATGAAACCGCTTGATAATTTATGCCACCCCGTTTCAGTGATTCGTGACGCAGAAATTTTGGCGGCGCAGGCATTCGGCGCAAAAAATGCATTCTTCATGGTAGGCGGCACGACTTCTTCCGTGCAGGCAATGATTCTGTCAACCGTTAAGCCGAATGAAAAAATTATCTTGCCGCGAAATGTTCACCGCAGTGCAATAAACGCCTTGATACTTTGCGGCGCGTCGCCGGTCTACGTCAATCCGCAGGTCGACGAACGCTTAGGCATTTCACTAGGTATGAAAGTGTCGGACGTTGCGGCGGCAATTAAAAAAAATCCCGATGCTAAGGCGTTGCTTGTGAACAACCCCACTTACTACGGCATTTGTTCAGACATTGAATCACTTACCAAGTTGGCGCACGAAAACGGCATGAAACTTTTGGCGGACGAGGCGCACGGCACGCAATTTTATTTCAATTCGCGCTTGCCGAAATCTGCAATGAGTGTCGGCGCTGACATGGCGGCAGTGTCAATGCATAAATCTGGCGGCTCTCTCACTCAATCTTCACTGCTTTTAACCGGAAAAAATATAAATAAAGGCTACGTACACCAAATTATAAATCTTACGCAGTCTACAAGCGGCTCTTACCTTCTTATGGCAAGTTTGGATATTTCGCGCAGAAATTTGGCGCTGAACGGCGAAAAGATTTTTGACGGCGTGATTGACTTGGTTGAGTATGCGCGCGACGAAATAAATTTTCTCGGCGGTTGGTATGCGTACGGTCGGGAACTTGTAAACGGCGATTCAATTTTTGACTTTGATACGACGAAACTTTCAATTTACACCCGCGCGGTTGGACTTGCCGGAGTTGAAGTTTATGACATTCTGCGCGATGAATATGATATTCAGCTTGAGTTCGGCGACATTGCCAACACGCTTGCCTACGTTTCAATCGGCGACAGGAAAAAGGATATCGAACGGCTTATTTCGGCGCTTGCCGACATTAAACGCATTTACCGCAAAGACCCTTCCCGTTTGCTTAAAACAGAATACATTGAACCGATTGTCGACGCGACGCCGAAAGAGGCTTTTTACGCAAATAAAAAATCTCTTCCGCTTGACGAATGCGCGGGAGAGACTGCCGCAGAATTTTTAATGAGTTATCCGCCTGGCATACCGATTCTTGCGCCGGGCGAAAGGGTTACGCGCGAAATTTTGAATTACATTCGCTACGCCAAAAAGAAAGGCTGTCAAATTACCGGTCCCGAAGATATGTCGATTCAGCGTCTTCAGGTTATTGCTTAGAGCTTAGGTGTTAATTATTCTCTAACCGCTAATCATCTTCCGAAATTTTACGCTGTCCCAACATTGTCTTAAGATTGTCGCGGTTAAATCGGTACTGCGCGGACGAAAAATCCTGCCCCGCGTCATAGTGATTCGACGGCGCATTTAAAATGCCGCAGACTGTATCAAAAATCATATCGTTTGTAAAATATTGCTCCCTGTGCAGATTGAGTGTTTCAACCTGCGCGGGGAAATTTTTTTCATACTCCGGCGAAAGGTAGACAAACATCGGCACTCGTACCATGTCAAAACTGAAAACGTCGGGATTGTGCGAAATTTGTAAGTCCTCACCGTGATCCGAAAAATAAATCATCGCTTGCAGGTTTAAATTCTTCTCGGCGTAGTCAAAAATCTTCGACAAAATAAAATCCGTGTACAAAATCGTGTTGGCATAAGCCGGCGCGGCAAGCATCATTCTCGTACCGTCCGCAGTCGTCCACTTTTTAAAACTGCGCGGGTACCTGCTGTTGTAGTAAATGTGACTGCCCATTAAATGTAACACGATAAAATTATTTTCCGTGCCGTCCACAGTCTCCAAAAATTTCAGTAGCGATTCGTCGTACTTATGAGAAAAGTCGTAGGCGTCGTCCGTCCATTCGGCAACGTCGGCAGTTTTCGCTACCAGAGTAACCGCGCTGTCATATTCGCCGTAACGTCCTTGATTGCTGAACCAAAAAGTTTTGTAGCCGCTCTTCTTCGCAACGTCGACTATTGAAACGGAGCTGTAAAATTCCTTGTCGTTGTACTGACTTTGCTCGGTCAATGCGCGTTGTAACACGGGAACGGTTTGTGACCACGAGGCGTAGGCATTTTGAAAAATTATAAATTCGCCGTCACTCGGTGCAAGATTCGGCGTATTTTCAGCGGTAGCTTTGAAGTCTTTGTCAATTATCGGCGCAGGGTAAATGTTTGAAGGTTGAATATTTTTTTTCGGCGTCATCTTACTTGAAAGCCACACGGTATTTTCATACGGGAAGGCGGGATTAAACGCCTGCATGTAAGTTCTGCTTGCCGATTCGCCGATTACAAAAATCACCGTACCTTTAGCCTTCTGCGCCAAAGTTTGTGATGAATCAATCTCAAGCGTCGCAACACGGTCTGAATGTCCTAAAGAATATTTTTCGGTCTCTGCAACGTAGTCTGTTACCACTTTCCACAAGCCGGCTATTGAAGTTTGCGGCACGAAGTAAATCAGCGCCCACGTTGCCGTGATAAATGTCACAGCCGACGCGCAGATTTTATATTTGTCAAAAACTTTTTCGCGCAGGTCAAGCAAAATTTTTTCGTGCGATTTATAAACTTTTCTAAGGAAAAATCCTATCGCCAGCAGAATTAAAATTGCCGGTACGTCGCCGATATTTGCGCGTATAAAGTCAATGCTTTCACGCCAATTCGTGAGGTACAGCGCCATAAGTGACGCCGGTGAAAGACAATGCCAAAACATACAGTAGTAAACCGCTTGCACGAAAGGTATCAGCCAAAATAAAAACGTCAACGCGCAGATTAACGCCGCCGTTAATTTCGCGGGAAAAATTTTTGCCAACAAACTTTCAAGGCTAGACAAAAATAAAAAAATTGCCGTACCTACTACGAAGTCGTAGCATATCAGCGACATAAACCACGGCTGTTGATAAGTCCACGTGTAGACTAAAATAAACGTCATGCACCACGCTAAACCTGTCAGCAAGTTTAAAAAGTGGCGACGCGAAAAAATTATATCGTCCGTGCCGAATTGCGCCAACGTCAAAATTGATATCATCGGCAGGATTGACGGCAGGATATACGTTGAACCCATTAATTGACCGACGTCCAAATAAAAGACGTTCATCAAGTAAAAGTACAGTACCGCGATAAAAAAATATTTTCTAATTTGTAATAAGTAAGGCGTAGATTTTTTTCACTCCTACCGGATAGTAGCTTAGAGCTTGGAGCTTAGAGCTTAGAGCTACCGGCTACATTCAAAATTTTTCGTGCAACTCTTTCAGCCGCGCCGACATCGCCCAACTTCGCACAGGCGTCTTGCAATTCGGCGACAACTTTTTCACGGTACATTTCGCCGCGATAGAGTTTCAAAATTTCCGCCGTAATTTTATCTGCAGTCACGTCATCTTGCAATAACTCTGTTTGAATTTTTTTTCCCGCCAAAATGTTCGGCAAGCTGAAATTTTCAATGTCGACCAAAAGTCTGCCGATAAAATAATTCAGCCGCGCCATTTTATAAAGTACGACGCACGGCAAATTCATCAGCGCCGCTTCCAAAACCACCGTGCCGGAAGTTGCCATAGCCGCATCTGCAAGCCCCATTAAATCGTAGCGGTAGGATTTTGTTAATGTCACGTCGACACCTGCCGCGTTGACCTGCTTTAAAATTTCTGATTCGTCAACATTATCGGCTACGGGTAAAAAAAATTTTGCCGGTCGCTGTACCGACAAAAGCTTAGCCGCGCTTAACATTTCAGGCAAGAGTAATTTTATTTCCTGACGTCGACTGCCGGGCATTAAAAGTATTACGTGTTGCGATTCGGTGACGTTGAAAAATTTTCGTGCGGCGTCTAATGTCAAGGCAGGTTTAACCGTGTCGACAAGTGGATTGCCGAGAAAAGAAATTTTGGCGCCGGCTTTTTCGTAGGGCGGAAGTTCAAATGGAAATATTGCGATAAATTCATCGGCGATTTTTGCGCACTTTGCGGCACGGGATTTTCTCCACGCCCATGCGGAAGGCGGAATGTACGACAAAATTTTTACGCCGAATTTTTTTACACGTTCTGCAAGGCGCCAATTAAAATCGGGATAATCAATTAAAACCAGCAAGTCAGGCTTTTCAATGCGAATAATTTCGGTTAAATCGTCAAGCAGTTTTAAAATCTTTCGCAGATTTTTCAAAACTTCCATGACGCCCATGACGTTATAATCTTTATAATTGCGTACAAGGCGGACACCTGCCGCTTGCATTTCGTCGCCGCCCATACCGAAAAGCTCGGTTGCCGGTGAAAATTTTTTTATTTCTCGTGCAAGGCTTGCGCCGTGAATATCGCCGGACGCTTCGCCTGCAGTCATCATAATTTTCATAGTTAATAGCTGGTAGCTTTTAGCGTTTAGCCGCTAATGGCTAATCGCTAATTCTTAATTAAATCGCCACTATTGTAATGCCGTGTTCGTCTGCGAACGACACCATATTTTCCTTGTCAACAAGCAAAGTTTTATCAGCCTCAATGGCAAGCGCGGTAGCATTAACCTCCGCCATAACTTTAAGCGTTTGCGGACCGACGGTAGGAACATCAAAGCGGTTATCTTGATTCGGCTTAGAAACTTTTGCAACTACCGCGCCGCTAACTGCCAACTTGCCGCCGCGTCTTATGCATTCGTCCGTGCCTTCAATCGCCTCAAGCGCCATGACAGCGCGATTTTTTACAACTACGGTTTGTCCAACGTCAAGGCGTCCCAATTCCTTAGCAATGACAAAACCGAAGTCAATATCCTGCCGTTCGACGCTTGAAGGTTCACGGCTTGTAATAATACCTCTGCGCGGCATAAGGCGACGAATCAGTAAGGTTTGGTCGAAAGTTTGAAGTCCCGCCTTCGCCAATTCCAATACGAACGCCATCATAATCGTATTGTCACTTCTGTCAGAAAGTGACGTTATAAGTTCAATCATCTTTTGGTCGGGTATAACTTGACCGTTGAATAATAATTCCTTTGTCACCTTGCCGATCATTGTAACTTTTTCAATACCGTTATCTTTGAGATATTTTAAAATCGCGCCGAGTTGCCCAACGCTGATTTGCTGATAATCTTTCGCGAACTCTGCAATTTGCGGATCGCTTTCCGGCAAAAGTCCCACCGCGTAAACGTCATAGCCGAGTTTTTTTGCCGTCCTTGCACATTCCACCGGCAACTTTCCTACTCCTGCCAAAAGTCCGATTTTCTCCATATAAATTACTACCTCCGATTTATCCTGCAACCTTATTAAAATAAATTAAATCTCAAAACTTTTTAAATTAAATCTTAAAGCTTGTATTAAATTAACAATTCAATTACTTAATTACTCAACCGGTCATTCAATTTCGCGCCGCTCTCGACAAATACCGCGCTCCGCATTACGCAAAAATCTTAAAAAATGTTCAACCTCTTCGCACGAGTCAACTTCTTGTTCAATGACGGCAATGGCTTCGGCTAAACTTAAACCGGAGCGATATAAAATTTTGTACGCCTTTTTAATAAGCCTGCGTGATTCAAGAGGTATACCTGCGCGGGAAATACCTACGTTGTTAAGCCCGACGACTTTTGCGGGGTGACCGTCAACCAAAGTATACGGCACGACATCTTGAACGAGTTTACTCATACCGCCGACCATTGCATTGCGTCCGATTTTTACGAATTGGTGAACACCAGCCATGCCGCCGATAACAACTCTGTCTTCAACAATCGCGTGACCGGAACAGCTTGCCAAATTCGACATAATGACATGGTTGCCCAAAACGCAGTTATGAGCAACGTGAATGTACGCCATTAGAAGACAATCACTGCCGATACGTGTTTCGTTGCCTTCGCCGGTAGCACGGTGAATGGTAGCGCCTTCGCGAATAACTGTCCTGTCGCCGATAATGGTATAACTTTTTTCGCCTTTGAACTTTAAATCCTGCGGTTCAGCACCAACCGATGCAAATTGAAAAATACGGCACTCTTTGCCTAAAGTTGTCCACTTTGCAATAACCACGTGTGGTCCGATAATTGAGCCGTCGCCGATAACAACTTCATCGCCAATCACCGTGTAAGGACCTATCGTCACGTTGTCTCCGATTTTCGCGCTTGGTGAAATGACTGCGCCGGCGTGAATGTTCGATTCCATTTTTTCCAACATCTCCTGTTTAGCAGTTAGCTTTTAGCTTTTAGCTTGGAGTTGAGTTAGTTAATGGCTAATAGCTAATGGCTAAAAGCTAATAGCTAATCCTTACCGGCTAAACTGAACATTTCTTCGCCGCGTTTCAAAGCGAATTTAAAATCGGCAGAGGAAACAAGTTTATCGTCAACATAACCGTCTGCATGAAGTACACCGAAGTCACCGCGAACTTTTACAATTTCCGCACGTGTAATTAACGTGTCGCCCGGTACAACCGGCTTTTTAAATTTGATATTGTCCATGCCGCCGAACAGCGCAATTTTGCCGCGATGCTCTTCGGGATAAAGCATTGCCACGCCGCCTACCTGCGCCATTGCCTCAAGTTGCAAAACGCCCGGCATTATGGGGTGACCGGGAAAATGTCCTGCAAATTGCGGCTCATTCATTGTAATATTTTTTAAGCCCGTCGCCGATTTAAAAGGATCTATTTCCAAAATTCTGTCCACAAGCAACATTGGCGGACGGTGCGGGAGTATCTTCATAATTTCTTCAATGTCCAATACCATTTTTAATCTCCCCTTTTTAAAGACTGCAACTTCTAAGCGCAGACGATATCTTCATAAATTTTTTTTGCAAGTTTAGTGTTAAGCGCATGACCCGCCGCCGCCGCGATTATGTGACAATTAAAAATTCCTGCAAGCCGCATATCGCCTATAACGTCCAAAATTTTATGTCTTACAAGTTCATCAGTATATTTCAGCGGATTAAGCCAGCCTTCGTCGTTGTAGACGATAACATTTTCAATCGTGCCGCCGAGACCGAGACCCATTTTGCGAAGGGTTTCAATTTCTTTTTCGTAAGCTATCGTACGCGCAGGCGCAATTTCTTTTTTGTAAACGTCAGGCGTAATTTCAAAGTCTGCGTACTGAATACCTATCAAAGGGTGCGGATTGATTGACGTAAAACTTACGCGGAAACCGTTATAAGGCAGGGCGATAATAAATTTTTTACCGTCGTCCGAATCTGCGCGGTAAATTTTTTCAATGCGAATTTCGCGGCGATTTTCAGACTGCTCGACAATACCGGCAGATTGAATCATTTCAAAAAAATCTATGGCATTGCCGCCAAGTACCGGTGGTTCTTCCGCGTCCAATTCAATTTGGCAGTTGTCGATACCGCAGGCGTTCAGCGCACTCATTAAGTGTTCAATGGTAAAAATTTTTACGCCGTTTTCCTCAATCGTAGTGGCGCGCAGTGTGGATGTGACGTTAACCGCCGTAGCGTGAATTTTTGGTTGACCTTGCAAGTCTTTGCGGACAAAAATTATACCTTCGCCAACTTCGCCGGGTTTAAGTTTCAATCGCACTTCAACGCCGGAATGTAAGCCGACGCCGCGCTTTTCGATTGAACTTTTCAAAGTTTTTTGTCTTTGCAAAACTCCGCCTCCTTAAAAATTTTCGCCTATTATATCACCAAATATTCTTCACGTCGACGCGCAGAAAAATTTTTTGTAATTAGCTGGTAGCGAGTAGCCGGTAACTAAGCCCTTTTCACTATGGGTTGTTTGTAACTTCAAAATAAAAAAGGCGGCGCGGATGTATTCGCTGCGATCTGC
>CAMJNB010000041.1 GCA_946407175.1 uncultured Selenomonadales bacterium
AGTAACATTTTTTTCCATAAAAGTTTTTTTCTCTCGCCCGATTTTGTATTGCAAGGTCGGGTTTTTTTGTAACATAGAATGAAGGATTTTAAATCTTGTTGACGAAGGATTAATCACTGAAAAAATTGGGAGGTGAATGCGCGGTTTTATACTGCGCGAAGTTATGAAAATTACAATCGGTAGCGATCACGGTGCAGTTGCACTCAAAGACGAAGTTAAAAACGTACTCAAAGAATTTCCCGATATCGAAGTTACGGACGTGGGAACTTTCGGCACTGATTCTGTTGACTATCCCGACATTGCGGAAAAAGTCTGCGCGGACGTTGTAAGCGGCAAGGCGGATCGCGGTATCGTACTTTGCGGCACGGGCATCGGCATTTCCATTGCGTCGAACAAAATTCACGGCATACGCTGTGCGCTTTGCAATGACGTTTACTCTGCGCGTATGTCTCGCGAACACAATAACGCCAACGTTTTGGCAATGGGCGGCAGGGTTACCGGTTTCGGTCCGGCAGATGAAATTGTTCGCGTTTGGGTTACCACTGAATTTACAGGCGGTCGTCATGCTCGCCGCGTCGATAAAATCATGGCGTTGGAGAAATAGCTTGGAGCTTACAGCTTAGAGCTTAGAGATTTTTTGAAAGGATACATTATGAAAACGATTATAGCGCCTTCGATTTTGTCGGCTGACTTCGGACACCTTGCCGATGAAATTAAAAAAGTCACTGACGCCGGCGCGGAATACATTCACATTGACGTTATGGACGGCACCTTTGTACCAAATATTACGCTCGGTTCGCCGGTAGTAAAATGCATTCGTCCCACGTCAAAGGCGGTTTTCGACGTTCACCTTATGACTGAACATCCCGAAACGCATGTTGAATCTTTCGCAAAAGCCGGCGCCGATATAATAACTTTTCACGCGGAAGTTGCACGCCACGCAAACCGCATTGCTCAACAAATTCACGCGCTCGGTTGCAAGGCAGGTATCGCGATTAATCCCGGCACTTCACTTGCCGCAGTCGAGGAACTTCTCGAATACGTCGACATGATTTTAATCATGACGGTCAATCCCGGTTTCGGCGGACAAAAATTTATTGCGTCACAGCTTGATAAAATTCGCCGCCTTTCAAAAATGTTGGCTGATAAAAATTTGCAACGCGACATTGAAGTTGACGGCGGCATTAACGCTGAAACGTCGAAATTGGTACGTGACGCCGGTGCAAATGTTTTAGTTGCAGGTTCGGCAGTTTACGAGTCGGCGGACGTTGCGACGGCTATTAAAAATATTCGCGGGGAGTGAGGTTTTTAAATGCTTACAGACAAAGACATTATGAAGTTACAAAACGGCAGTGACGTTCGCGGAATTGCTGTTGAAGGCGTTGCAGATGAGCCCGTCACACTGCCTGTAGAGGCCGTAAACCGCATTGCCGGAGGTTTTGTGCAATGGCTTAGCCAAAAACTTAAAAAGCCCGCAGAAACGCTTAAAATCGCCGTAGGACACGATTCAAGAATTTCTGCGCCGCAGATTAAAGCCGCCACGATTAAAGCTCTCGTTGCCAATAAAGTTGACGTGTTGGACTGCGGTCTTGCGTCCACGCCTGCAATGTTTATGTCAATAATTTTTGACGACACGAAGGTTGACGGCTCCATTATGCTGACGGCAAGTCACCTGCCTTTCAATCGCAACGGCATGAAATTTTTCACTAAAGACGGCGGACTTGAAAAAGGCGACATTAAAGACGTTTTAACCTGCGCGACGAAACTTGATGAGGTTGACGCCGATATAAGCCACGTGAAACAGTTTGACTTAATCGGACTTTACTCGAATCACCTTTGCAAAATTATTCGCGACAAACTGAATATGGGTGACAAGCCGCTTGCCGGTATGCACGTAGTTGTTGACGCGGGTAACGGCGCAGGTGGTTTCTTTGCAACGAAAATTTTGGACAAACTCGGCGCTGACACTTCCGGCAGTCAATTTCTCAATCCCGACGGTATGTTTCCCAATCACATTCCAAACCCCGAAGACAAAGTTGCAATGGCGGCGATTCAAAAGGCGGTACTTGACAATAAGGCTGACTTGGGATTAATTTTTGACACGGACGTTGACAGAATGAGCGCGGTTTTAAGTGACGGCGAAGAGGTTAACCGCAACGCCTTAATTGCAATGATGGCGGCGGTACTGGCGCCTGATTATCCCGGCAGTACGATTATCACAGATTCCGTGACGTCCGACGGTCTTACAAAGTTTTTGGAAGGTACATTGCACCTTAAGCATCACAGATTCAAACGCGGCTACAAAAACGTTATAAATGAATGTATTCGCCTTAACAAAGCCGGTACGGTTTCGCCGCTTGCGATTGAGACGAGTGGTCACGGCGCATTGAGTGAAAATTACTACCTTGATGACGGCGCGTACTTGGCTGTTAAACTTCTCATTGCCGCCGCGCAGGCTAAACAAAATGGTCAAAACCTTGCCGCGCTGATTGAAAAGCTTGAACAACCTGCAGAGGCGGTAGAATATCGCTTGAAGATTAAGGCAGAAGATTTCAAGGCGTACGGCGTAAAGGTTTTGGATACGTTTAAATCCCGCGCAGTTGCGAAAAATATTAAACTTGCCGAGCCGAATTTTGAAGGCGTCAGATTAATTTTCAGTGACGGCTGGGCGCTTTTAAGGTTATCGCTCCACGATCCGGTTATGCCGCTTAACATTGAAAGCAACGTGAAAGGCGGCTGTGAAAAAATTACGGCAAGCGTCAAAGCGTTAATCACCGATTTTGATATGCTTACAATACCGTTTTAATTTTACGTAACAATGAATTTACGTGACAATAAATTTACGTGATAAATAATTTTATCTGACAATAATTTAGTAAAGGGTCTGCGTGTGACGGAAAATTTCGTCCGCGCAGATTTTTTTGTAAAAGTGATTGATTTTGTCCAAAAGTGATTGAGATTTTTTTTTCAATTTATGATTTAATATCGGCGTACACTTTTACACCTTTCCCAACAAACAAGCCGGTTACAACTAATCGGCTTCACTGCGAAATTTCGACTTGAGAGGAGGTCTTATAGTGGAAATTGCAATTATTGATGACGAACAGTCCGACTTGTCCGTTGCCGAAACGTACTTGAAAAAATTCATTCACGAAAATTATCCCGAAGAAGAAAGCGCAATTAACATTACGACCTTTTCAAGAGCTAAAGATATGATTTTAAATTTTACGCCCGGTCAATACGGCATAATGCTGCTTGATATTCGTATGGACGAGCTTACCGGCATGCAGGCGGCAAGGATTGTACGCGGACGCGGCGACGATAACGTTAAAATCATTTTCTTGACAAGCAGTGACGATTACCTTTTGGACGGGTACAGAGTTTTTGCGTCGGGATACATTATGAAACCGCTGAATGAACACGTTGCCGAATTTGAAGAAACTTTCAGCTTTGTTTTCTCAAAAATTTTTGTAAAGCAGAAGGAGCTTTTACTGCCTGTGAATCACGTAGAAATTTCCGTGCCGTACAAAATTATTTACTACATTGACATTGACGAGAATCATAAACTTTGCCTTCACCTTGCCGACAGAAAATTTGTCACTACAATGACGTACCTTGCCTGTTACGAGATTTTGTCGGAAGATGAGCGCTTTTTGGAATGTTATCACAGAATCATTGTGAATATGGACTACATTAAAACTATGGCGAATGAAGATTTTATTTTGCACGACGGCACGATTATTCCGATAAGCCAACGCAAGCGCAAAGAAGTTAAGGCTAAATATATGCATTACCTCGCACACCGCGATTAAATTCAAATAAATTACACCAAAAAAGCCGCCCGATGAAAGGCGGTTTTTATTTTTCATATTTCGCGCAGAATGACGCGGCTTAAAATTGACGCGGACTGTGTCAAGGCGTCTTCAATGGCAATGGCAAATTGATCTCCGCAGGAAGTACCGCGACCGCCGCAGTCATTACCTTTCAAAAGTTTGGCAATTTCCGCCGCGTCTTTGCCTTCGACAAGCTTACCGATAGCAAGCAGGTTGCCGGGACAGCCGCCGAAAAATTTCACGTTGTGCAGTTTGTTATCGTCGTCAATATCGAAAATAATCTGCTTTGAGCAAACACGTTGAGGCGTGTAAACAAAATTCTTCATATATAAACTCTCCTAAATTTAAAATATTTAAATCTTGAATTATTTTTTCTGCAATGATATATTGGTACGGAAAAAAAATCAAGTACGCAGTTTTTCATTATCAAGTACATTTAACCTTACCGAAAGGAAAATTAAATTGGATTCGACGATTTGCGGCTTAAGAAAAGCTTTAAACATTATTGGCGGCAAGTGGAAAATTTTAATTCTCTGTTCAATTCACGAAGTCGGCGTAATGCGCTACAACGAATTGAAAAGAAAAGTTGACGGCATAACAAATACAATGCTTGCGCAGTCACTTCACGAATTGGAAGAAGCAAACCTCGTAACTCGGCAACAATATAATGAAATGCCTTTGCGCGTCGAATATTCGCTAACGCCGAAATGTAAAACATTAATTCCAATTTTGCTTGACTTAAAAGATTGGAGCGAAAAAAATATTTGAAACAAAATGAAACGATAAGCGCGGTTGCCACTGCGGCAGGTGCGGCAGGTATCGGCGTAATAAGGTTAAGCGGCGCGACGGCGATTGATGTTGCCGACAAAATTTTCTGCGCGGCGAATCATAAAAAACTGCGTGACGTTGACGCGGGTAAAATTGTATTCGGTCACGTGAGAAATTTCAACGGCGAAATTGTAGACGAAGTAATTGTTTTGGTAATGCGTGCGCCTAAATCCTACACGAAAGAAGACGTCGTGGAAATTCAATGTCACGGCGGCAGTGAAGTTCTGCGCGAAATTTTAAATTTAACCTTTCAAGCCGGTGCACGACCTGCCGAGCGCGGCGAATTTACCAAGCGTGCTTTTCTTAACGGCAGAATTGATTTATCTCAAGCGCAAGCGGTTTTGGACGTGATTCAGGCTAAAACTTCCGCTGCGTTGAACATTGCGCAGAATCGGTTAAGCGGCAAGACGTCTAAAAAAATTCGTGACATTCGCCAAAATATTTTAAACGTGTTGGCTCATATCGACGCGCTGATTGACTTTCCCGAAGACGATATCGACGACGTAGTTTTAAATGAAATGGACGAAAAAATTTCCGCGCAGATTGATGAACTTGAAAAGTTTTTAAAAAATCGGCGGCAGGGAAAAATTCTGCGCGAAGGTTTAAGCACGGCGATTATCGGCAAGCCCAATGTCGGCAAGTCAAGCCTTTTGAATTTTTTGACTGACAGCGACCGCGCCATTGTTACGGAAATTCCGGGTACGACACGTGACAGCATTGAAGAGTTTATTAACGTCGGAGGAGTGCCGCTGAAAATTATCGATACTGCCGGCATAAGAAATTCCGGCGACGTTGTGGAGCAAATCGGCATTGATCGTGCGCGTGACGTTGCCGCAAACGCCGAATTGGTTTTGGCGCTTTTCGACGGTTCACGCCCGCTTACTGATGAGGACGCAGAAATTTTTAAACTGCTTAAACCCGCCGCGTCAATAATTCTGCTTACAAAGTCTGATTTAAATCAAGTTGTCACCGCCGCGCAGATTGAACATTTCAGCGCCGAAAAAGTCATTCCGATATCTGCCAAAAAAGGTACCGGCATTGACGAGCTTTTAGCCGAAATTACAAATAAAGTCGGCGTGATTGACGCTGAATCAAATTTTGTACGCGACGAAAGGGAAGCCGATATCCTTCGCCGCGCAGTGGACAATTTGAAATCTGCGCGGGAGACGATTAAATCTGACGTCGGCATAGACTTTGTGTCGATTGACCTTCGTGCCGCGCTTGAACTGTTCGGCGAAATTACCGGCGAAACGGTGACTGATGACGTTATCAACGAAATTTTTTCAAAGTTTTGTATCGGCAAATAAAAAAAGGCGTCTCACATTGAAACGCCATGAATTTTTTTCGAGGTTTTAATTTTAGTAGTGGTTTGCGTAGCTTTCACGCGATTATTTGGGATTTGCACCCGTTATTGTCGCCTGACCATTGCGCACTTCCGAATGATGCTGTTCAGTTTTGGCAATAGCCTCGTCACGCGAATCGGCGTGTTCCTGCCAAGTGCCGGTGTTGCCGTTAGTCCTTCTGTAGTGAATTTCCCACAACATATTTTTCACCTCCTTTCAAAAATTTAATTTTATATGCTGATTTTTCATTTTATCTGCCGGTTCTTCTTGCAATTTCCGCACGATAACCATCGCGTTCTGAACCGGTGCTGTTGTTGAAAGCGTCCGCCAAATCCTTGTCGCTAAGATTTTTCGCATTTTGTTGCGTATTCGCGGCATTTCCGACGTGGTCTATCATCCCGCCTACTATCATAAGGGGAACACCAATCGCAATTTTAGCAGTCGTTTTAAGAACCGATTCAATTAAGCCCATAAATATCAACCTTTCCAAAATTTTTACTTAAAATATAAATGTTTACTGCGGTGTACTTTGAAATTTTTACTGCGGCACCATCAGCCCCCTTTATGAAGTTCAATTAATTTTTTAGGAATCCGCATTTGAATTGATTCTACACTAATAATTTTGGTTTGTGGTATGCACGCTGAACACTGCGCAAAAAATTTTTTACCGATGTCTTAATTTTGCATAATCGCGCAGATAAATTCTTACAGTGTGGTTACTGCTGAAACTTTTTCCGTTCCAAAAACTTACAAGCGGCGTATTGTCACCGGTACGCAACCAAATTTCAACTTCAAAAACGCCGTTACTGCAGGCAAGTCCGCCGATTGGAATTTGAAAATTTTCAGATTGACCGCTTGCCAAATTTATAGCAGGAAAAATTTTTTTGGTACTTTTCAAACCGTTCAAATCAGCTGTCACCGAAATGTTGAGCGGCGCGGAATCGGTATTGGCAAGGTTTAAACCTACTGAAAAATTTTGCGGCAGGTAAATATTTTCGCCGTCACTTTTCCACGTCTGCCAAATGCTTGCCGGAATTTCCCCTGCACCGTTACTGTACGTGTTGCCGTTCAAAGTCAATGTGCAAACTCGATTTAAGCGCGAGTCGTAATTTTTTTTGGCAGTCGGCTCCAAAACTTGCGGCGTCACGGCTTGTATCGGCGGCGTAGTTTGTACCGGCGGCATAGGATTATTTGTAGGCGTTGAATTAGTGGAGGAGGGAATTTTTATTTCGGACCATTCAACTTTTTCAGATTCGTACTTAGGCGGCGCAGTTTGTACTGGCGGTGCAATTTCTTCAACGTCAGCTGATTCAAGCTCTGTTTCGACTACCGGCACGTCGTCAGCGTCAAGAAATTTTTCTGCGGCGAATAAGATTAAAAAGACTGCCGCGCAGGTTACCGCAGTTTTTAACGCGACGTTTTTAATTTTGTAGGCGAAATATTTTTTATCAATGTCGGCTAAAATTTCGTCGGCAGATTGATAGCGGTCGGCGGGATTTAAATTCGTACACTTCGCCAAAATTTTATTTAAGTAGCCGTCGTAGTTTTCGCCTAAAATTTCTTGCATAGTGACGCCGAGCGAGTAAATATCACTGCGCGAATCCGTTTGACCGAAACCGTACTGCTCCGGCGGCGCGTAACCGCGAGTACCGAGAAATTCCGTGTCGGTAGCATTATCCGCCTTTGCAATGCGTGCAATGCTGAAGTCAATCAGCTTTACCGTGCCGCTCTTCGTAACCATAATGTTTGAAGGCTTAATATCACGGTGAATTATTTTCAGTCCGTGCAAAATTTTCAGCGCGTTGCAAATTTGCTTTAAAACGTCCGCAGAATTTTTTTCGTCAAGCCCGTTGTTATGCGTCAAAATTTCGGCAAGCGTCCTGCCTTGAATAAATTCTTCAACTACAAAAAATCTGCCGTTACTTTCGACAGCGTGATAAATTTCAGGCAGGTACGTCGACTTCAAATCTTTCAAGCGGCTGTAAATTTCGGCAGTCTTCAAATCTCGCTCCTTCATAATGTAAAACTGCTTGCCTACATTGTCGTAGACAAGAGAAATTTTCCCGTTTTTGCCGTCCTTAATAACGTCAACCGTATCATACAAAAATTGCAGAGGGTTCATGGCGCAAGTTACCTTTCAAATTTAAGTGCTATAATTTCAATCAAAGTTAAGGTGATTTAAAATGTATGAAAAAG
>CAMJNB010000042.1 GCA_946407175.1 uncultured Selenomonadales bacterium
ATTAATAAACGTTCGGTAGTAATAGGGACGCTTGTCAATAAATTGCAGCGCCTTATTTAAAAAATCGGGATCCCCCTTGCGCCACTCATCCATTTCCGCCTTAGTTTTATTTCCGCCGTTCGGTAGCCAGATAGTTGATTCGTACGTACCCATTAAGTAGTAGTACAGCATCATCTGTTCATGATTTCCGCGCAGTGCCACGACGTTCGGCATTTTGCTTATTTGCATTGCCCATTGCAAACAGTGCAGATTTTCAGTTCCTCTGTCTACGTAGTCGCCGAGTAAGATTAGAAAATCCTGCGCGGGATCGAAATTAATTTTGTTGAAGACAGAAGACAACCTGTCAAAGCGTCCGTGAATGTCGCCTATCGCCAAAATTCTTTTGTACTGCATAATTTATCGCTCCAAACTTTTTGAAAATTATAACATACACGGCGTAAATTTTGAATAAATATGCAGACAAAAAAATACCGCATTTCTGCGGCTAAATGACTGACCTTTTTATGTTACAAAATAAATTTCAAATTTGGTGCTTACTGAGGGATTCGAACCCCCGACCTCCTCCATGTGACGGAGATGCTCTACCAACTGAGCTAAGTAAGCCGAAAATTAAAATGGTGGGATTAACAGAACTCGAATCTGTGACCCCTTCGATGTCAACGAAGTACTCTAACCATCTGAGCTATAATCCCACGTCGTTTTAGACAAGCGGTATTATAGCCACTAATTAAATTTCTGTCAAGAAAAATTTTTACGCGCCTTTCGCACTGCCGATTCAAGTTATAAATTTAGCGCCGATTTATTTTATAAGCTTAACACAGATTTCATTTATAAACTTAACGCCGATTCAATTCAAAAACTTTTTCATTTGTCGAAACGTTGATTTTTCCGCGCAGATTTTGTATAATCGAAAAAAATTTTGAAAGGATATTGTTATGGAGACAGAAACTTATGACCTTAATGAAAGTGAACTTTATGTAGGTTTTGTCGGCGGCGGCGCGTTGACCGAATCGATTATCAACGCAATACGCGGAACTTTTTTGACTTCCGGCAATATTTTTGTCTCCGAACACAAACATAAACGTTGCACGGAACTTAAAAACCATTACCGCGTAAATGCCTCTGTCGGCGTTGACCCCTTCATTGACAAAGTAAAAATTTTGGTTATCGCCGTTAAGCCGAAAGACGCGCCTGCCGCATTTGCCGAAATCAGAAATAAAATTACGCTTAACACCATACTTGTTTCGGTAATTGCCGGTTTGAAAATCGAGATTATAGAAAAATTTTTTCCGCACAGTCCGATAGTTCGCGCAATGCCGAATGTACCGATTAGAGTCGGCGAAGGGATGACGGCGTACACCGTGAACAATAAGGCTACCAATTCCGATAAAAAACTTGTTGAGCAGTTTTGGTCGTCAATCGGCAGAGCGATAGAGCTTGACGAAAGATTTATGGACGCGGTAACGGGCTTGAGCGGCTCCGGTCCCGCCTACGCATTTATGATGATTGACGCGCTTGCCGAAGGTGGAGTAGCCGCAGGTTTGACACGTGCCGACGCGCAGGAACTTGCCGCACAGACTTTACTCGGTGCCGCCAAAATGGTTTTGGAAACCGGCGAACACCCCGCCGCACTTCGTGACAAGGTTACCAGTCCCGCCGGTACGACGATTGAAGGCATTAGAGTTTTGGAAAAAAGCGGCATTAGAAGTGCGCTGATTGAGGCTGTTATTGCCGCTACAGAAAAATCACGGTTGCTCGGTAGCTGATTAGGGAAAAGGATTTATAAGATAACGGCTAATAGCTAATAACTAACAGCTGAAATTTAGAGGATAGAATAATGACTGCAAAAATTTTGTATGGAAAAGAATTTGCCGCAAAAATTAAAGAATCTGCGCGGCTTGAAATTGAAGATATAAAAAATAAATTCGGCGTGACGGCGGGTCTTGCCGTGATAATCGTAGGTGAAAATCCCGCGTCGCAAGTCTACGTGAGAAATAAACATAAAACCTGCGAAGAACTCGGCATAAAGTCCGAAGTCATTGCCATGCCGGAAACGTCGACTAAAGAAGAGTTGCTGGCTAAAATTGACGAATTAAACGCGGCGAAGGACATTCACGGCATTTTGGTACAACTGCCCCTGCCCGACGCGATTAAGGCGCATTCTGAAGAGATTTTGAACCGCATTGACCCGCTGAAAGATGTTGACGGTTTTCACCCAATGAACGTTGGCAAACTGGTTACCGGCAGTCCCGCGCTTGTACCGTGTACGCCTGCAGGTTGTCTTGAAATGCTTGACCTTGCAGGAATTGATATCGACGGCAAACGCGCAGTTATAATCGGACGCAGTAACATTGTCGGCAAACCTATGCTCCACCTTTTAATGGCGCGTCACGCTACGGTTACGGTATGTCATTCGCATACAAAAAATTTGGCGGACATTACGCGCGAGGCTGAAATTTTAGTTGCGGCAATGGGCAAACCGAAATTTGTCACTGCGGATATGATTAAGCCCGGCGCAACGGTGATTGACGTCGGAATAAACAGAATAGCGCCGAAAAAATTGGTTGGCGACGTTGACTTTGACGCGGCAGTTGAAGTGGCGGGAGCGATAACTCCGGTACCCGGCGGCGTCGGTCTTTTAACCGTTGCAATGCTTATGAAAAATGTTGTGAAGGCGGTAAAGTTGCAATTACAAATTTCCTGAAAGCTGTAAGCTGAAAGCTACAAGCTAGCCTTTGAGGTAAAAAAATGTTTTTAATATACGTATTCGGATTTTTGGCGTTGATTGTCGCACTCGGATTAATCAGCGTCACTTTTTTATTGGACGGTCGCGGCAGACGTCATATGTACAAAATAATTGTCGGCGTGGACTTGGCAATAATCGCGCTTACAATGCTGGGCTTTGCAATTCGCGCCAACATTCCCAACGCCGTAATTGACGTGTTCGGCAGTTTTTCAACGGTATTTTTGCTGACGCAGTTAATTTGCGGCGGTCTCATCATAATAGCGGTAATAGTTCGCGCAGTTTACAGACACTTCCACAAAGAGACGCCGTACAGTCCCGAAAGGCGTCGGATTTTAGCTTACGGCATGGTATATCCATTAATGTCGCTGGCAGTGTCGCTTTACGGCAACAGGATTGAAAGAATGTCCGTAGTTGAAAGATTTTTTGACATACCGGTAAAAAAATTGCCGCCGGAATTGGACGGCTTTAAAATCGCACAGATTTCCGACGTGCATATTGGACCGTACTTTTCATTGGAACGGCTTGTAAGTCTGCTGAATCAAGTTGCGGAAGGTAAACCGGATTTGTTGGCGATAACCGGCGATATTTTTGACAACGTGGCAATGAACCCGGAGGCAATTAGCATTGTCGACAGCTATACGGACAAGTTTAAATACGGCATTTATTATTGTCACGGCAACCATGAACATCATCGCGGCATTTCGGCGATTGAGGCGCGTTTGGCACAAAGTAAAATTCATTGGCTGGTAAATCGCTCGGAAAAAGTCACGGCTAATTTGTATATGTTAGGTGTAGATTACCCTGCGGCGGCACCTATAATGAGTTCGGGCGGTCGCGGCGATTTGGATAAGCGCTTTGAAAATCAAAAACGCGAATTTGTCACGCAGGCGCTTGAAGGCGTACCGTACGATTCTGTTTGCGTGCTACTTGCGCATCACCCTGAATTTATTGACGACGGTCGGGAAAAAAATATTCCGCTGACTTTAACCGGTCACACTCACGGCGGGCAGATTGGAATTTTCGGCTATTCACTCCTGCCGCTTTTCAAGTACACGCGCGGTATGTTCATAAAGGACGATTGCTACGGTTACGTGCATGCAGGCGTAGGCAGTTGGTTTCCTTACCGGCTTGGCTGTCCGCCTGAAATAGTTTACTTCACGCTTAAACCGAAAATTTAGCCTGTAGCCTGTAGCTTGTAGCGGGTAGCTAGTAGCCTACTTCTACCCTCTACATTCTTAATTCTTAATAAAAAAAAAAACCGCCGAAGCGGTAAAAATTTTTTTAATGCTTAATCAGCAAACTAATTAAGGCGTATTGCGGAAAAATTTTTCGGCAACTTCATCGGGAATGGTGTAATCGCCGAGATTGTCAACGTGCCTTGAACCGTTACCGTGAAAGTCACTGCCACCGCCGATTGTCAAATTAAATCTCTTTGCCAGACTTAAATATTTTTGAATGTCAATAGGACTGTGCGTAGGATAATAAACTTCAAGGGCATCAACTTTTCTGCAAACTTCCTCAACAAGATTATCGTCACCTACAAGACCGGGATGAGCCAACATAGCCTGTCCGCCTGCCTGTCTTATAACGTCAACTATTTCGTCGACAGTCGGAAAATATCGCGGTGCATAAGCAGGCTTACCTTTACCCAAAATCTTTTCAAATACTTCGCGTACACTTTTAAAAGCGCCTTTTTTAACCAACGCTCTTGCAATGTGCGCCCTGCCGATTGAACGGCTGCTCCCCGCAATTTGAAGGACTTCTGCTTCACGAATATTATACTTTTTTTCCTGCAAATTTTTTATTATCTCGGAAAATCGCGTCCACCTTGCATCAAGTACCTCATTAATCATGTCAGATAAGGCGCCGTCATAAATATCAATGTTGTAACCTACTATGTGAACATCATGATTTGGATTCAGCGCACTGAACTCAATACCGAAAATAATTCTTAGGTTTTTGTCGGGGTAAAGCCCGTTTTCATAAATATATTTCACACCGTCAACGGCGTCATGGTCCGTGATGGCAAGATATTTTAATCCAATAGTTTTTGCCTTGTCTAAAAGTTCTTCCGGCGATAGACTTCCGTCGGAAAAATTTGTATGCGTGTGTAAATCGCTTGCCATGAATCTTACCTCACTCAAAATCGTCAGACAGCCAATTTGCTAAACGGCAGTCCTAAAATCAGCGCGGTTCGACGATAAGTTTAATTGCAGTACGTTCACTGCCGTCAATTTCAATATCGGTGAATGCGGGAATGCAAATGAGATCCACTCCATGCGGCGCAACGAAACCGCGCGCAATGGCAACGGCTTTTACTGCCTGATTCAGCGCACCTGCCCCGATAGCCTGCATTTCTGCTATGCCGCTTTCACGAATTACTCCCGCAAGGGCACCCGCCACCGAATTTGGGTTGGACTTAGCCGATACTTTCAGGATTTCCATAAATGTTTCTCCTCTCTTGTTGCATACGATGCCTTTGCTATGCACGTTTGCATTTTCGGTATTAATTCTTCAAGTACAGCAAAAATCCTTCACTCTATTGTTGAATTTTTAAACTACATATAACAAAGTTGTGACTTTTTTTTCACTTGATAGACGATTAAAATAACGATTTACCCTTCAACAATTCTTATGCGCTCTACCTTTGTCGTTAAGTTTGTCTTGTCGTCAATCTCAATCAGCAACGCGCAATAGGTGCAAGGCGGAGTTTCAGACGGTTCAAATTTTGCGGGAAGACATGTAATAAATTTTTTCATAATAGGTTCAATCTGCATGCCGATAACCGAATTAAGCGGACCGGTCATACCTAAATCAGTAATGTAGGCGGTACCTTTCGGCAAAATTCTCTCATCGGCAGTTTGTACGTGTGTATGAGTACCTGCAACGGCGGTGACTCTGCCGTCAAGCAAGTAGCCCATAACCATTTTTTCGGACGTTGCCTCTGCGTGAAAGTCAACCAAAATTATGTCACATTCGCGCTTAATTTTTTTCAAAATTTCTTCTGCGCTGACGAAGGGACAGTCAACCGGCGGCATGAAAGTACGTCCGATTAAATTTATAACGCCGATATTTTTTGCACGGTAAGGGTAAATACAATATCCTTTGCCCGGCGTTGTACCTTCGGGATAATTGGCGGGACGTATTAAAAAGGGTTCGCGCTCCAAAAGATTTTCAATGCCTTTTTGATCCCAAACGTGATTGCCTGTCGTTACGATATCGGCGCCGCCGGATAAAATTTCATTCAAAGTACTTTCGGTCACGCCTTTACCGTGCGCTATGTTTTCGCCGTTGACAACAACCACGTCAATATTTTTTTCGCGCTTTAATTCCTTTGTACGTTTGCAAAATAGATTTCTGCCGAGCCTGCCGAAAATATCTCCTACCATTAAAATGCGCAAAGAAATTCTCCTTTTTTAGCTTAGAGCTTAGAACTGTTAGTGATTAGCCGCTTGATAAATCTTAAGCATATCTTCTTCAAAAAGTTTTTTAGCCGATCCGCGACTGCCGCCTACTGCAACGGCGCATCTTTTTGCCATTTCTACAAGTTGAGAATCGGTAGGCTCAATGCCCAATTCTTTCAGCGACGTAGGCATTTTTATTTCACGGTAGAAATTTTCAACCGATTCAATGCCTTTCAATGCAATTTCCTCATCAGAGCCGACGTCTTCAACATGCATGACATTCAGCGCAAATTTTTTAAAACGAGGCAGACAATCTTTGTAAACGTAGCGAGCCCAACTTCCCCAAATTGCGGCAAGACCGGCGCCATGTGCAACGCCAAACATTCCGCTTAGTTCGTGTTCAAGGGAGTGACTGGCAAAATCATTGCCGCCGTTTCCGCAACCTGTCAAGCCGTTATGAGAAAGACTGCTTGCCCACATAATTTCTGCGCGGGATTCGTAGTTAATAGGGTCAGTCACCAAAATTTTTGCGTGACGCATAACCGTACGCATAAGCCCTTCCGCAATGTTGTCTGTAATTTCCATGTTGCCGCCGTTGGTAAAATATCTTTCCATTGTATGCATCATGATATCTACGCAACCGCACGCCGTCTGATAGTCCGGCAAGGTGAAAGTCAACTCCGGATTCATTATCGCGAACTTTGGGCGAAAAAGATTGCTGTGACAACCGCGCTTTGTATTCGTTTCGTCATTCGTGATAACAGAGCTGTCACTCATTTCACTTCCTGCCGCCGCTATGGTCAAAATTACGCCGATTGGCAGACAAGCCGTCGGTTTGCGCTTATGGTCGTATAAATCCCAAACGTCGAAAACTTCCAATTCGGCAAGCGCACAGGCAATCGCCTTTGAAGAGTCAATGACACTGCCGCCGCCTACCGCCAAAACAAAGTCAATCTGATTCAAGTTGCCGAGACCTACGCCGGTACGAACTTTGCTTAATTGAGGATTGGGTACGACGCCGCCTAATTCGACGTGAAACAGTCCCGCATCATCAAGCGACTTTATTACGCGGTCAATCAATCCCGATTTAACGGCACTCTGTCCGCCGTAGTGAAGTAAGACGCGCGAGCCGCCGTAACTTTTAATCAAGTCCGCTACTTGATCTTCCGTGTTTCTGCCGAAAATAATTCTTGTCGGCGTGTAATATTCAAAATTATGAGCCATAAATTTTCGCTCCCTTCGATTAGGAGTAAATATTAAAATCTGAAATTAAATTTAACCTTTAGAAATCACCTTAATTTGTACGAAGTCACCTTGCATAAACTACAACGCGTTCCTGTTCACGGACGCCTACAAGTCGCCCTTCAATTCTTAGTTGCCTGATGTTGTTTAGACACTGTTCGAGATAATCTTCCTGTGCCATGATATATTCTTCGTCTGGAATTTCGCCTTCATACTCTTCAATCAAATTTTCGCCGAAATAATTTTGTGCAAGCTCGGTAAGAAGTGAGAGTTCCCTGCAAGTCAACGTAGACATATCGCGCCGCACGTTTAGAAAACACGTACCGTAAACTCCTTCAACGTCCAATTCAATTTTGGCGCCGCCGAGACCTTCAATGTGGTGAAAAGTTTCGACAGATTCGGCGACGTGGCTTAAAAAATCTTCAAAATCATCTTGCGAAAATTTTCCGTTCAATGCGAAAGAAAGCTCAAGCATATCGCTCTTGGAATCATAAGAGACGGATTGAACTGAAGGATAAACTACCAAAATTGACGCCAATAGACGGCTGGCATCGGGATTCGGCTTTTTCTCTCTCCTAAAAAAATCGAACATGCTTTCAACCTCCTTCGTTTAGCGGTTAGGTTTTAGGGGCTAGAGGTTAGCTTTTAGGGACTAGCCCCTAATTCTTAATTCTTAATTCTACATTCTTAATTCTTAATTATCTCGCGTAATCGACAACGCGCGTTTCACGAATAACCGTAGCTTTAATTTGTCCGGGATAGT
>CAMJNB010000043.1 GCA_946407175.1 uncultured Selenomonadales bacterium
GTGAAATTCTGTGTGTTTCGGGATCAACCTGTTTAACATAAACATCAATCACGTCGCCGACTTTGAGTACGTCTGAAGGTTGCGTCACGCGTCCCCAAGAAAGGTCTGAAATATGTGCAAGCCCGTCAACGCCGCCAATGTCAATAAAGGCGCCGTAGTCAACAAGACGTTTAACCGTACCTTTAAGGGTTTGTCCCGCTTCAATGGTATCGAAAACTTCGCGCTGTTTGTCTTCGCGTTCCTTTTCCAAAAGCTGACGACGCGAAAGTACCAGCCGCTGTTTCTGTCTGTCGATTTCTATCGGCAACACTTCAACGGTCTGATCAACGTAGACTGAAAGGTCTTTTACATAGTGAAGTTCCATCTGCGATGCCGGAATAAAGCCGCGAAGTCCTTTGACAGAGGCGACAAGCCCTCCCTTCACCATTTGCGTGATTTTGGCTTCTACTGTTTCGCCGCGTTCTTTGATAGCTTCCATGTCCTTCCATACGGACATACGATCCGCCTTGATTTTTGAAAGAGTTCCGCCGTTTTCGCCGCCGAGTGACTGAATATAGACATCGATTTTGTCGCCGACTTTTACAACATCTTCTGCAGATTCCGGTTCGGGATATGCAAGCTCTCTTTTCGGTACGGGAATTTCCTGCTTGTAACCGATATCGACAAATGCTTCATTACGGTTTACCTGTACTACCGTGCCTTCCACTATTTCATGCTCTTTGAGATTTTGCATGTTATCCGCCGCTTCGAGCAAACTTCCCATGTCCTCTACGTTTTTAATATCGTCTGACACTTCTCTGTAACCTGCTACCGAGATTTTGGAAAATGTAAACTTCAGCTGTTTTTACTACACTTCCCGTTAAAACATACTTGGGCGATAATTCGCCGCGTCACCTGTAATTCAGAAAAAATTCTTCCTTGAAATGTGACCCTA
The DNA here is from genome assembly GCA_946407175.1 of uncultured Selenomonadales bacterium. Next base: position 935 of record CAMJNB010000043.1, read on the forward strand.
TAGAATCGACTGCACTCGCTGACGTACTGCCGATTTATCCGCGTAGCTTTTTCCTTTCCTCGTTATTACCAAAAAATATAAATTCTGTCTTTCTGTCAAAAATTTGCACTCTGTACTTTTTAAAAATTTGTACACCGTACAAAAAAGCACCTTATTTTCATAAGGCTTTTATGACTCATCAAAATTTTTCAGCCGCGTTTCAACCTCCCTTATAATCCAATCCGGCGTCGATGCGCCGGCAGTTATCCCCACTTTCAGAGAATTGGATTTTTCATTTCCGGTGAAAAAATCAGGTGAAATTTCTTCCGCCGTTTCAATATGGAAAGTTTTGCATTTGTTTTCGCATAGCCTTGCAAGTTTGGTAGTATTCGCGCTGTTTCTGCCGCCTACCACAAGCATCACGTCAACTTTTTCCGCAAGCTCCATTGCCGCTTGTTGCCTTTGATAAGTCGCTGTACAAATCGTGCGTAAAATTCTTATGTCTGACGATTTCTCCAAAAGTTTCAAGACGACGTTTTTAAAGTGCGTACCGGATACAGTTGTTTGTGACACTATACCCAATTTTTTGCAAGGCGGGAATTTTTCTGCCTCTGTTTCGGTTTCAATAATCGTTGTATTTTTTTCAGCCCATTCAAAGATGCTTTTCACTTCGGGATGATTTTTTTCACCGATTATAACCACGTTATAACCTTCGTTTACAAGCTCCCTTGCCGCAGATTGCGCTCTTTTGACGTGCGGGCATGTTGCATCGACTGTCTTTAAACCTTTGGCTTTAATCTTCTCGTAGACTTTCGGTCCTACGCCGTGCGAACGAATTATTACCGTGCCTTCACTTACCGCCGACAAATCGTCCGCCGAGTCCACGCCTTCCGCCTTTAGTCTTTCAACCATTTGCGGATTATGGATTATCGGTCCCAACGTACAACATTTTCCGACAGCATTTTCTCTGGCTATTTTTATCGCGCGTTTGACGCCGTAACAAAAGCCCAAGTAGTTTGCCAAAAAAACTTCCAATACTTCACCTTCAAAAAATAATTCACGGCGTATTTTAAACGAATTTTTCAATATGAGCAAGTTTTTTTTATAAAATTTTCAGGAAGTCTTAAAAAATATCTAAGTCCTACTTGTCTATACTTGTAACTTGATTTAAATCTTGAATTAAATATTAGCTTAAATCTTAAATTAATCTTGAATTAAATATTAGCTTAAATCAGCGTCGCGCAGATTTTAAAAAGCGGCGTCGAATCGTACGGTACATTTTTACCGGTGTGAACTTTTGCCGAAATGTCTAAGTCACATTGCACGGTAAAGCCGAGTTTCTGTAAAAATTCCACGTCCCAATTTGGTCTTGTATGCGTACTGATTCGCAGAGAATTTTTAATCGCGGTGCATTCTTCCAACATTTTATCACTAACTTCAGCATGAGCGCCGTTATCGCCGCGTGTAAAATTTCTGCCGCCGTAGTCCGAATCAAAATTAATCAGCACGCCGCCGCTTTTCAAAACCCTTTTCCATTCGCGATAACTCTGCATAACGTCCGGCAGTGTCCAAGTAACATTTCGCGTAACAACCGCGTCAAAACTTTCATCGTCAAAATTTAAAGCCTGCGCGTCCATTTTAAAAAATTCCGCGTCAAGTTTAAGGTCGTGCAGATTTTTTTTCGCCTCGTCAATCATACGTGCCGACATGTCGACGCCGGTAACCTTGTGACCGAGTTTAGACAAAATTGCGGCGAAAAATCCTGCGCCGGTGCCGACGTCCAAAATTTTCAGCGTCCTGCCTGCCGGTAAATCTTTAACCAACATATCACGCCAATTAGCCGCGCTTACGCCTTCAAGTTCAATCCTGCGAATACGGCTGAAATCGGCACTGCGCGAATCCCAGTATTTTTCAATGCGCTGTTCAATATTTTCAATGGTGCTTTTATGAGAGTTAATCGAGTTCATAATTTTAATTTTTAATTCTAAATTTTTAATTCTAAATTCTAAATTCTAAATTCTCATTACGCCTTAAAAAGCCGGGACAATGGCGCCGTTGTATTTGTCAAGAATAAACTTTTTCATCTTGTCATTTTGCAACGCCGAGATAAGCTCTTTAATTTCTGCGCGTTTTTCATCGCCTTCACGCACTACAATAATGTTGACGTATGGGGAAGTTTTATCCTCCATAAACAGCGCGTCTTTCATGGGGTTTAAATTTGCATTCATAGCAAAGTTTGTATTGATAACTGAAATGTCAACGTCATCAAGCGTACGGGGAAGTTGCGCGGCTTCTACTTCGCTGATTGCCAAATGTTTGGGATTGTCCGTGATATCTTGAACCGTTGCCGTTTCTTTCACACCGTCTTTAAGTTTTAAAAGTCCCGCCTTTTCAAGAAGGAGAAGTGCACGTCCGCCGTTAGTGGGGTCGTTGGGAATGGAAACTTTTGCGCCGTCGGGAAGATCTGAAAGGCTCTTAATCTTGTGAGAATAAATGCCCATAGGCTCCACGTGAATACCTGCGGCATTTTTAATTTTCATTTCCTTGTGTTCTTTAACAAAGTCATTCAAGTACGGCTCGTGCTGGAAAAAGTTTGCGTCAAGCTCCTTGTCATTAAGCGCGATATTCGGCTGAACGTAGTCATTGAACTCGATAACTTCAAGCGTAATGCCTTTGTCTTTTAAGTTATTTTTAATTTCCGCCAACATTTCGGCGTGAGGTACGGGTGTTGCACCGATTTTTAAGGTTACGTCCTTTTTAGCCGCATTATCGCCGCCTGCAGGTTGACCACCGCCGCCGCACGCTGTCAGCAAAATTGATGCCGCAAGACCGAATACGGCAATTAAACTTTTTTTGAATCTCACAAAAAATCACTCCATGTTAGCTTGTAACCGTTAGCTTTTAGCTATTAGCCGGTAGAACTTAATTCTACATTCTTAATTCTTAATTCGCATTCCACGTGCCGGTAGAGCGATTGTAATTGTACTTATCGCCGCCTGCAAGTTGGAAAGTCGGCGTAACCGTGCTTGAATTTTGTACAGTCACGCTGTTGCCGTCTTGCAACGTTATGGTAATTTTTTCAGCGTCAACCGGCGCAGAGGCAATGTTGTCAAGGGTAATGTCATAAAGGTGAACAATATCACTTTCTTTGGCATTGGTGACAAGGTCGTTGCCTTCACTTAAGCCGTACCAAAACAGATTGTTACCGTCGCCGCCTTGTAAAGTATCGCTGACATTTTCGGCGCCGCCCCAAAGTGAATTGCTGCCACTGCCGCCGATAATCAAATTGCTTTCATCATCGCCGCCGATAACATTTTCACCCGCATTGTTCGCAACAACATTTTTAATGCCGAAGAAATATTGTCCCGCGTCATTGCTAAGCCAAATTTCTTTGTACGCATCGAAGTTAGCATACAAAGTGCCGTCCGTGCCGCTGAGGTGGTAATAGTTTGCGCCTGAATCAAAGTTCAAACTTGTTTCGTAGTCATTGCCTACTTTCGCGCCGTAGCCTGTAGAGCCGTCAAGCGAATACAAGAATAAGCTGTTGCCGTCGTTTGTATTGGTGAAGATATTCATTGCGTTGCCGTTATCGGCAGTAAAAGTTAAAAGTGAACCATTGCGCGTGACACTTTGAAGACCAGTGTTGTAGAAAGTAACAACGTCCGAATAATCCTCTTTACCTATAGCAAAGTTCGTGACGGTATCATTGCCTGCGCCGGTACACCAAAATTGATCTCTTGACGCACCGCCGGTTAAATAGTTGTGACCGTTACCGCCGAAAAGAATACTACTGCCTTGACCGCCGGTAATGTTATTATTCTGCGAATTGCCCAGCACCGAGACGCCGTAAGAAGATTGAGACGCGTCGAAAGTTTTTACATTAGGATAATTAAGCAAATCAACCGAGCCGGTGAAATCTGTAGACGCGGTTATTACAGTTTTGTCCGCATTGAAAGTCAAGCCTGAAGGTAAAGTTTCTTCCGAAGAACTTGTAGTACCTTCCAAAATGCTGTTGTTTACGTAAACCGAAAAGCCGTTGTTTATAATGTTGGCGACGTTGCCTTCAAACGAGCTAAGGTACGTATCTTCGGTAAGGTACCATTTACTTGACTCGTCGAGCGACACTGAAACATTACCGACAGTTGAAGAAACCGTATTGCCGCTTGCATTGGTTATACTGCCGCTTATGCCGCCGTAAAATGCCGCGCCGTTTACCAAATTTAAAGTCAAAGTTGAATCATCGCCGACCAAAATTTTACCGGTTAAATTTTGACCGCTTGCATTTACCGTAGCGACATTTGCAGCGCCGCTCCAACCGTCTGTACATACGCTTAAAAGTACGCCGCTTGAATCTGTATTGTTAATCTTGACGCCGTTCAAATTTATAATCGCGCTGGTATTTGTGACGTGGAAGACGTGACCGGATTGGCTGTTAATCGTGCCGCCGTTCATCGTGAAAGTAGACGTACCCTCCGCCGAATCGCCGGACATTGATTGATAAATCATTACCGAATCAAAGAAACTTGCTTTACCGTTAGTCTGCGTGTTATTCGCGTTCAAAGTACAGTTGTTGAGCGTAACGGAATTTAATCCTTCAATGCATACGCCTTCGGACTTTGTGGAATTTAACGTCGCGTCATTGACGGTAACTGCAGCAGTAGAATAAATTGCCGGTGAGCCGAGACCATTTGAAGTATATGAACCGCCTGTAACATTTACCGTGCCGCCGCCGCGATCGGTACGAATTGCCGCTGAAGATTGACCGTTCGTTTCAACAACGAGATTGTACGCATTCGTCACGCCGCCGCCGGTAGTCATAATGCCGCCTGAACCGTTGCCGGTCGTCTTAATGTTCGCGTCATGAATATTGACAGTGGTGCCGTCACCTGCCGCGCCGTTTTGCCCGCCGTTGCCGCCGTACGAAAATACCGCGTTTGCACCTGCTGCGTCGCTTGTAATCGTGCCGCCTTTAATCGTCGTATTAGAGCCGCCTTTAACCATGACAGCGGAGTTTGTGCCGTAAAAACTTTCATTGTCGCCTGCACTGTCGCCGCCGGTTTTCGTCACGGTAGGATTGTTCAATACAACCGCTTCATTCGTGTCAATAAGTACGGCATTTTGTCCGCTTGACGTGGAATTAAATACCGGATTATCGGAAGTTAAAGCCGAATCAATTTCAGTATCACCGTCCCAACTCACCGAGCTTGAACTGCCGCCGCTAAAATCCCCGCCGCCGCCAAAACCGTCGGGAGGTGTACCGCCGCTGAAATCTCCGCCACCTTCGCCGTCAGGCGGTGTCATAATAAGCATAGTGTCATTTTCCATTAAAAAATCTCCTTTCTACGTACTGCCTTAGAGCCTTACAAGATTGGAGAAATTTTAATTTTTAGAATTATTTATGTCAAGTGTTAGGGGTTAGAGGTTAGAATTTAGGAGCTAGGGGGTAATCTAAAAAGCTATCCACTAGTCCCTAGAACCTAGCCTAACACCTAATCTTTAGTATAAAATGCGATAATGTTATTAATGCGAAGTCGCGGCATAATTTTTCCTTTAACCGAAACTTGACCGGGCATAGTGCCTTCTTTGTTTATGACAACCGTGCAATGTCCGCCGTTTGCCAAATCTTTGTTGACGTTTTCGCCGACCTTCGTCACGACAAAATCAGAGTTGCCAACCTGCAACGTATCGCCAACCGCAATTTCGCCTTCCAACGTTCCGACCGTGTGACGAACAACCATATCTTTAAGGTTTGGATGAATTTTTTCGTCCATCAAAATAAAACTGCTGTTCGTGTCCAAAAAACGCTGTGCGTCTTTGCCGACTTCGGTAATTTGAACTTCGTACTTGATAACGCCCATTAAAAAATCCCTCCTTCATTTTTGCGTATGATATCATAACGGCGTGGCATATTACAAGTGAAAAAGTTGCACGATAATAAAAATTTTTTCGCCAAAGTCAAATACTATGTTATAATAGCGAAAATTTTTGAAAGGAAGATTTTATGAACATCAAAATTAATGACGAACTGCACGGCTTTAAACTCACAAAAATTTCCGACGTGACGGAAATCAGCGCGCAGACTTATGAATTTGAACACGTTAAAACCGGCGCAAAACTTTTGTACGTCGACGCGAAAGATGATAATAAAGTTTTTTACATTGCCTTCCGCACGCCGCCGAAAGACGATACCGGCGTTGCGCATATTGTGGAGCATTCAGTACTTTGCGGCTCAAAAAAATATCCGCTGAAAGAGCCGTTCGTTGAACTTGTCAAAGGTTCACTCAATACTTTTCTTAACGCGATGACTTATCCCGACAAAACTGTTTATCCCGTTGCCAGCCGTAACGCCAAAGATTTTCGCAACCTGCAGGACGTTTATCTTGACGCCGTATTTTATCCCGCAATGCTTACCGTGCCGGAAGTTTTAATGCAGGAAGGTTGGCATTACGAAATGGAAAATGCCGACGCGCCTTTAACATTAAGCGGCGTTGTTTTTAACGAAATGAAAGGCGCACTCTCTTCGCCCGATGACATTTTGGCGCGTAAATCCAAATGTGAACTCTTTCCGCAAAACTGCTACGCCTTTGAATCCGGCGGCGACCCCGAAGCCATTCCGAATTTGACGCAGAAAGATTTTACCGCCTTCCACCAAAAATATTACCACCCGTCCAACAGTTACATTTATCTTTACGGCGACGTTGACATTGATGAGCAACTTGCGTACCTTGACGGCGAATACTTGTCGAAGTTTGAAAAAATCACCGTCGATTCTGAAATTGCACTTCACCCGCAAATTACCGAAATGAAAGTTGTAAATGACGTGTACCCTATCGGCGAAGAAGAGTCACCCGACGCCAAGACTTTCATTTCATTGGACTGCGTGACCGGTGAAGTTACCGACGCTACGACGATTTTGGGACTTGAAATTTTAAATCACGCGCTTTTCACTACGCCTGCCGCGCCGCTTAGAAAGGCGATTATCGATTCAAAACTTGGCAAGGACGTTGACAGCGGCATTGAAGAAGATTTACTCCAACCTGCCTTCAGCATTACGCTTAACGGCTCCGAAAAAGATAACACGCAAAAATTTTACGACCTTGTCACGGACGAAATGGTCCGTTCCGTCTCTTCAATGCACTTTGAAAGACTTTTCATCCCGGATGAGTACAGAAGCGACCC
>CAMJNB010000044.1 GCA_946407175.1 uncultured Selenomonadales bacterium
GTTACGTATTTGTTCGATTATCTTAGCACAAACAAAATTTTTTTGCAAGAAATTTTTAGTTATCCTTACAAACTGCCTGCCAACTCTTTGACGTGATTATAAGATTCGTCGTAAGTTTCGGTTTCAGTCTTGTAGAAAAGACCGATAGGAAATTTATCGCCGGACTTTTTATCATCGTCGAGTTTATCCCAAACATTTTTCATAACGGCATTGTCACGCATCCACGCCATCATTTTGGCAGGTTCGCCGATTTTATTTCTGCGCCCGTACGCCGTAGGACATTGCACCAGCGCTTCAATGAATGAAAAGCCTTTATTGTCCATGCCGCCTTCAATCATTTTCACAAGGTGCTGAACGTGAAAGGCGGTTGACCTTGCGACGTAGGTGGCACCTGCGGCTTCGGCAAGTTTGCATGCGTCAAAAGGTCTGTCAATGGAACCGTACGGCGCCGTTGTGGCTTTTTTACCGAGCGGCGTCATAGGCGACGCTTGACCGCCTGTCATGCCGTAAATGTTATTGTTAAAAAGAATTACGGTTAAATCGACGTTGCGGCGGCAGCCATGAATAAAATGATTTCCGCCAATCGCCGTACAATCGCCGTCACCGGTAATTACAACGACGTTTAAATTTGGATTCGCCATTTTCACGCCGGTAGCGAAGGGAATTGCACGACCGTGCGCCGTATGCAACGTGTCAAAATCCATGTAACCCGACGCGCGGGAGGAACAGCCTATTCCGCTGACAATAACGGTGTTGTCCTGCGACCAACCTTTTTTCTCAATCGCCTGCACGATAGCTTTCATGACAATGCCGTTGCCGCAACCGGGACACCATAAATGCGGCAGTCTGTTTTGTCTGAAATATGTTTCATAACTTCTTTCAAGCATTGCCGCTCACCTCACTTACCAACTCTTCAACCGCTATTTGAATTTCTTCCGGCTCAAAAATCGTCATATCGTACTTGCCGCAGAATTTCACGGGGCATTGACCGTTTGCCGCGCGTTGCACTTCGCCGACAAGCTGACCGTAGTTAAGCTCCGCCATGACGATGCCTTTAACTTTTTTTGCAAGGTTAAAAATAATTTTATCGGCAAAGGGAAATATCGTGACGAGTCTTACAAAGCCGACTTTCAAACCTTTGGTGCGACAATTTTTAACCGACTCATAAGCCGTCCGCGCAGTGCCGCCGAATGCCACTACCGCAAATTCCGCGTCGTCCATGAAAAATTCTTGCACTTCGATAATTTCATCTTCTGCGCGTGAAATTTTTTCGTGCAGGCGGCGAATCAAATTTTCAGTAACTTTCGGACTGCCGACGGGAAAGCCTGTTTCGTCGTGAATCAAGCCGGTAACGTGGATTCTGTAGCCTTCTCCGAAGTTTGCAATATTCGGAACCAAATCTTCATCGGCGGCGTAAGGTTGATAACCCTCCGCGCGAGATTTTTTCGGACTTCTGCGCGGGAAAATTGCCAATTCGTCAGCGGCGGGAAGTTCGACGTTTTCGCGCAGGTGACCGACAATTTCGTCCATAAGTAAAATTACCGGCGTACGGAATTTTTCAGCGAAGTTCACGGACTTAACCGTTAAGTCAAACGCCTCACGAACAGACCAAGGACTTAAAACAATAATGGGGTGATCTCCGTGCGTACCCCAACGCGCTTGCATAACGTCACCTTGCGAAGGCGCGGTAGGTTGACCTGTCGAAGGACCAACGCGTTGAACGTTGACAATCACGGCGGGAATTTCTGCCTCTGCCGCGTAACCGATTAACTCTTGCTTAAGCGAAATGCCGGGACCCGACGACGCGGTTAAAACTTTTTTACCGGCAAGCGACGCGCCGAGTATGACGCCCATGCTTGCAATTTCATCTTCCATTTGAATAAAAGTGCCGCCGACTTTCGGCAAAAGTTTAGCCATTGTTTCAGCAATTTCTGTTGAAGGAGTTATGGGGTAGCCGCCAAAAAAGCGAACGCCTGCCGCCAATGCGCCTTCTGCAACGGCTTCATTGCCTTGCATAAGTTTTGCGCTCATTTTTTCTCCTCCTTCACCTTGTCAACGAAAATTGCGTAATCGGGGCAACGAAGTTCGCACTGTCCGCAAGCTATGCATGCTTCGTGATTTGCAACATAAATTTTCCCCAACTTGTCCAACGCCAAAACTTGTTTGGGACAAAACGCCGCGCAGATACCACAGCCTTTGCACCGGTCAAGTTTCAGTGTAAACTCCGACTTCATTAAATAAGCCCTCCTGTTATATTTTTAAATCATTGTGATTATATCATTCAGAAAATTTTTTGAAAAGTTTTCGCCGTCAAGTATACAATGCACATTGTTTAGCTGTTAGATTGTAGCTGGTAGGGAACTAAAAAAATCCCGACATAAATTTTTACGTCGAGATTAGGTGTTAGCTTTTAGTTATTAGCTTTTAGATGTTAGCTTGTAGGTTTAAGCGTTAATTTCAATCAAATATCTTTTAAGCGCGTCCTGCCAATCGGGAAGACGTGAAAAACCTGCCGCGTCCAAAGATTTTTTGCTTAAACGCGAATTGAAAGGACGTTTCGCCGGTGTAGGATAATCCTCTGTACGAATCATTTCAACTTCGACATCTTTCTTTGCCAGCTTAAAAATTTCTGCCGCAAATTCAGCCCAACTGCAAAAGCCTTCGTTCGTCGCATGGTACGTGCCAAATTTATCGGTGTGAACCATGTCGACTAAAAGCGGCGCAAGGTCTTTCGTGTAGGTGGGACTGCCGACTTGATCCGCAACTACGCGCAGTTTCTTATGCGTGTTTGCAAGGTTCAACATCGTTTTTACAAAATTTTTTCCGTTCTTGCCGAAAACCCAACTGATTCGCACGATAAAATTTCTTCTGTTAATCGCGCGTACCGAGTCTTCGCCCAAAAGTTTACTCCTGCCGTAAACATTGCACGGACTTTTTTCATCAGTCACTTCGTACGGCGTATTGCCATCGCCGCCGAAAACGTAATCGGTGCTGGGATAAAGCAACTTCGCATTAACGTCGCGGCAAGCCTCCGCCATATAACGTGTCGCAAGTCCGTTCACGGTAAGCGCCAATTCCGCATCACTTTCCGCCTTGTCGACGGCAGTATAAGCCGCGCAGTGAATAACGGCATCGGGTTTATTCTTTGCAATAAATTCTTTAATGCTTTTTTCGTCCGTTAAATCAATTTCGTTGCGCGTCGTGACGATAAATTTTTCACCGCGCCTGTCGAGTTCATCTGCTACGTCATAACCGAGCTGACCGGTTATTCCTGTTACGATTATCATAAGTTCTGCTAATCTCTCCTCAAAAAATTTTTTCGGCTAATAAATTTTTAACCGCTAAATTAAATTTCTTCGATATCTTCAGGGTGTGATTTAATATAGTCAAAGTAGCGGTTAAGCTCTTCACTGAAATCTTTATCTTCAATAGCTTTAAGCTGAAATGCCAACATAGTGACTGCCGAAATACGCGCAACTTCATGCGGCTTGAAAGTATCGACAAGTTTGGCAACGGTACGCGCCATTTCGCCGACAACGTCTCTTTCATAAGTGCCGACGCGATTCAAGAAGAGAAGGTCAAACATCTGTTGTTCAAGCGGCGACCAATCAAGTGCGATACCGGCATTGGAACGCGGACTCTCGTGGTATTCGATATCTTCGTCAACTTCACCGATATCGGGAATATACATTTCTTCTTCGTCGTCAAAAGGTTGCTTTTTCATGAAAAAAAATCGCCTCCATGATAAAAAATTTTCCATATTTAACAGTATAGCATTAACTTTGATTAACTGCAAATTTTTTTGTATCGCTGTATACAACGGGAAATTTTTTGACGGCAGAAAAAATCTTTGTTAAAATTTTAAAAATAGCTGATAGCGGTTAGCAGTTAGCTATTAGCGGTTAGCTTTTAGGGATTAGGGATTAGCTTGTATCTTTCATTCTTAATTCTTAATTCTTAATTCTTAATTCAAAGGAGTGGTCTTGATTGGCTCTCGTTGTAAAAAAATTCGGCGGCAGTTCGGTTGCAACGACAGAAAAAATTTTGGCGGTGGCACAAAGAATTTTAAGCGAGAAAAAACCTGACGATAAAATTGTTGTAGTAGTATCGGCAATGGGTGACACGACCGACAATCTGATAACGTTGGCTGAAGGAATTGACAAGGAACCGTACAAAGCAAGTTACCTGCGCGAAATGGATATGCTTTTGACAACGGGCGAACAAATTTCAATCGCACTTTTGGCAATGGCTTTTCAAAAGTTGGGACAGCCTGCAATTTCTTTAACCGGCTCAATGATCGGCATGAAAACAGATTCCGTCCATACAAAGGGCAGAATTTTGGATATAAAACCTTCCCGCGTATTTGAAGAACTCGACAAAGGAAAAATCGTAGTAGTGGCAGGTTTTCAAGGCGCAGATAACTTAGGCGATCCCGTGACATTGGGACGCGGCGGCTCCGACGCATCTGCCGTTGCTCTTGCCGGTGCGCTCAAAGCTGACGAATGCGAAATTTTTACCGACGTTGAAGGCGTTTACTCGGCAGACCCGCGAATTGTTAAAAATGCACGCAAGATGAAAGAAATTACCTACCGTGAAATGTTGGAAATGGCGCGTTTGGGTGCAGGAGTCATGCAGCCGCGCTCCGTCGAAATGGGTCATTACTTTCATATTCCGATTCACGTTCGTTCAACTTTTAATGACAAAATCGGCACGGTTATCAGGGAGGTTTATACTTTGGAAGATAATTATTTTGAAATTCGCGGCGTGGCGCACGACCAAAAAGTTGCAAAAGTCGCTGTACTCGGCGTTGCAAATACGCCAGGCATTGCCTACAAAATTTTTTCAGCGCTTGCCGACGCCAATATCAGCGTGGATATGATTGTACAAAGCATTCGTAACCTTGAAAAAAATATTACCGACATAGTTTTCACGATTGAAGAATCAGACTTGTCGCAGGCTAAAAAAGTTATTGATAAAGTTGCTGATGAAATTGACGCCACATCGGTTTTGGTTGAAGAGGACGTGGCAAAAGTTTCAATCGTAGGCGCGGGCATGGTAGGTAATCCCGGCGTTGCGTCAAAAATGTTCGGCGCACTTTCAAGAGCCGGCGTCAACATTGACATTATCAGTACGTCCGAAATCAGCGTCTCCTGCCTTATCAAAGGTTCGCAACTTGTTGAGGCGGTCAACAGCATTCACGACGAATTTTTTAAAGAATAGATCGATAGTGGTTAGATCGATAGATCGATAGTGGTTGGATCGATAGAAAACCAACGATCCACCGATCCATCGATCCATCGATCCATCGATCCACCGATCCATCGATCCACCGATCCATCGATCCATCGATCCACCGATCTAGTAGGAAAGAGGTTTTCAATAAATGTCAATGAGTATGGCGGCAAGTCACGCCGTCAACAGAAGTTTGTACGATCCGATTTTTGCGGCAAACAGCGCCTGCAAAGAGGCGATAAAAATTCACGGCAAGGATAAGGTCACCAACGCTACAATCGGCGTTGTTTTGGACGAAGACGGTAAGCTTGCCGTTATGCCGACGGTAGAAAAAATTTTTCGTGAAATGCCAATGTCCGACTTCACGTCCTACGCGGCACTTTCCGGCAATGCTGACTTTATCGACGCGGTTAAAAATATTATTTTCGGCGAAACGAAGTGCGACGGCTACTTAAGCGCGGTTGCAACTTCCGGCGGTACAGGCGCAATTCATCACGCCATTGCCAACTACGCCGAGCGCGGTGACGCTGTTTTAACTTCGGACTGGTGCTGGGGCAATTACAAGACAATCTGCGCGGAGACAGGTAAACGCCTTGAGACATTTAAGCTTTTCAATGACGAATTGACGCAGTTCAACTTAACCGCGTTTGCCGATAAGGTTGAGACGTTACTCAAGACGCAGGATTCATTGCTTGTAATTTTAAATACGCCCGCGCATAATCCCACCGGTTACGCTTTAACAAGTGACGAATGGGACGGCGTTTTGGACGTTATCAAACGTCACGCGGCTACCGGCAAAAAAATTTCTCTTCTTGCCGACGTTGCCTACATTGATTTTTCCGCAGAAAAAAAAGTTGCGTGGAGCTTTGTAAAAAAATTCGCCGGTATGCCTTCCAACGTGCTGATTATGCTGGCATTCAGTATGTCGAAGAGCTACACTTTCTACGGTCAACGCGCAGGTGCCCTTGCCGCATTTTCTACTGACGCTGACGTTATCAAGGAATTTGACGACACGAATAAATTTTCTTGCCGCGCTATTTGGTCAAACGTAAACAACGGCGCGCAGGTTATCTGCTCAAAAATTTATCGTGACAAAAATCTTGCCGCAGAGTTGGAGAAAGACCAAGCCGCGCTTAGAAATTTGGTGAACAGCCGTGCGAAAATTTTTGTGGACGAGGCGGCAAATTGCGGCTTAAAAATTGTCCCGTACAAAGGCGGCTTTTTCATCGCGGTACCTGCCGAAAATCCAGCCGCCGTCTGTGAAAAACTGCACGAAGATTTAATTTTCGCCGTGCCCCTTAAACTCGGCATCCGCGTTGCAGTTTGTTCAATGCCGCTTGCAAAAATTCCAGGCGTCGCAGAAAAACTTCATACCGCAATGAAAATTTCCTGATTTTAAAAAATTTGACATTTTGCCTATTGACATTTTGTCGATAACAGATTATCATAATAGCCGTTTTTGATTGACGGCTTTTTACTTATACAAAAAAGTTAAAAGCTTAATTTGGAGGAGGCAAAAATTTATGATTAAACCCCTTGGTGACAGAGTTGTAATTGAAGTTGCCGAAGTCGAACTCAAGACAAAGAGCGGTATCATTATGCCGGAGACTTCAAAGGAAAAGCCGCAGAAAGGTAAAGTCATTGCGGTCGGTACGGGCAAACTTCTTGATAACGGTACCCGCGCAGTTCCCGAAGTCAAAGTCGGCGACGAAATTATTTATAACAAGTACGCGGGCAGTGAAGTCAAGGTGGACGAAAAAGATTATCTCATCATCCGCGAAAGCGATATTTTAGCAGTGATTTAGATCGATAGTTGCTAGATCGATAGATCGATAGTATTCAGCTCAAAGCTCCAAGCTCTAAGCTCTAAGCGCAAATGGAGGTAAATTTTTTAAATGGCAAAAGAAATTTTGTTTAATGAAGAAGCTCGCCGTGCACTCGAACGCGGCGTAGATGCACTTGCTAATGCAGTTAAAGTTACACTCGGACCTAAGGGTCGCAATGTTGTACTTGAAAAGAAATATGGCGCTCCCACAATTACCAATGACGGCGTAACCATTGCACGCGATATTGAACTTGAGGATCACTTTGAAAATATGGGCGCACAGCTCGTAAAAGAAGTTGCCACAAAGACAAATGACGTTGCAGGTGACGGCACAACCACCGCTACACTTTTGGCGCAAGCGATTGTACGCGAAGGCATGAGAAATGTCGTTGCAGGCGCTAACCCGATGATTATCAAAAAAGGTATCGAAACGGCTGTTAAAAAACTCGTCGAAGAAATTAAAAATTCCTCGAAAAAAGTTGACGGCAAAGACGATATCGCCAAAGTTGCGGCTATTTCTTCCGGCGATGAAGAGATTGGCAAACTGATTGCGGACGCAATGGAAAAAGTCGGCAAAGACGGCGTTATCACCGTTGAAGAGTCCAAAACCATGATGACCAATTTGAACGTCGTTGAAGGTATGCAATTCGATCGCGGCTACATTTCGCCGTACATGGTGACTGACGCAGATAAAATGGAAGCGGTACTCGATGACCCCTTCATTTTATTGACAGACAAAAAAGTTTCGTCAATCGCTGACATTATGCCGATTCTTGAGCAAATTGTTAAGAGCGGCAGACCCCTTGCAATTATCGCTGAAGATGTTGACGGCGAAGCGCTTGCTACAATCGTAGTGAACAAACTGCGCGGCACGTTTAAAGCACTTGCAGTTAAGGCGCCCGGTTTCGGTGACCGCCGTAAAGCCATGTTGGAAGACATTGCAATTTTGACCGGCGCAACCGTTATCAGCGAAGACGTAGGACGCAAACTC